>WLRQ01000003.1 GCA_009697815.1 Actinomycetota bacterium | reverse complement strand
CCGGGTCCGCTGAACCGTCCCAGGCAGGCGCTCAAGATCACTACCCGTCCGCTGCGACGCTCGACCATGCCCGGCACGAACTCGGCCACCATGTGGTGCACGCCATCGACATTCGTCCCCATCACCGCGCGCCATTCATCAGGGGCGGTGCGCAGCGTCTTGGAGTTGCGGCCACTCATGACACCGGCCGCACACACCAGCACGTCGAGTTCGACCAACGACCCGAGCGAGCCCTTCATGCGAGATACCGCTGACGCGTCCGAGACATCGCACCCCCGGCCCACAGCGTCGAACCCCGACCTCCTCAGCCGCGACGCCGCCTCGAGGGCAGCGGATTCGCGCAGACCCACGAGCACGACGCTTGCCCCACGACGAGCCATCTCCTCGCCGATCGCGAAGCCGATCCCGCGTGAGCCGCCGGTGATGAGCGCAATCTTGCCTTCCAAGGCACGTGAGGGGACATCGTCGAGTACTCGGTCAGGGTCCATGGCCCCACGATGGCGGGGCTGTGCCCGACCCGCACCTCGGCCCGCCCTCGGGATCACCTCGCACATGCCCGGGCGTAGGCTGCGCACATAGTCCCCCCGACGCCGAGTCGGGATTTTCTGCCTGCATGTGAAGGGTCGTCGATGTCGTCGCCGCAACAGCCCGAGTCCTCGGATCACTCGGAGCCGAACCGCCGGCGGGCAGACTTCGGACCCAACGAATGGCTCGTCGACGAGATCTACCAGCAGTACCTCGCCGACAGCGCCAGCGTCGATCCGGCCTGGTGGGACTTCTTCGCCGACTACCTCCCTACCGAGCACGCAGGAGCCGACGTCGTCGCCGCTGCCACCGCAGCACGCGTCGCAGCGCGCGCCGAGTCTGATGCCGCCGAAGCCGCCCAGGACGCCGAGATCGCGGCGCATGACTCGCCTCAGCCACTCGTCACCACGAGCACACCCGCACAGGCGGCCCCGGTCTCGACCGCCCCCGCCGCCGTTCCGGTGGCGCAGGTTGCAGCCACCCCTGCCGCTGTCGTTCCCACGCCGATCAAGGGTGGGTCTGCCCGCGTGGTCGCCAATATGGAGAGCAGCCTCGGTGTACCCACCGCGACGAGCGTTCGGGCCATCCCGGCGAAGCTACTGATCGACAACCGGATCGTGGTCAACAACCACCTCGCCCGCGGGCGTGGCGGCAAGGTCTCCTTCACCCACCTGATCGGGTGGGCCATCGTTCAGGCGCTGACGTCGATGCCCGAGATGAACTGGGCCTTCGCCGAGGTCGACGGTAAGCCCGCGATCATCAAGAACGACCGCATCAACCTCGGCCTCGCAATCGACTTGGCGAAACCTGATGGATCGCGCCAGCTTCTCGTCCCGGCAATCAAGGGTGCCGAGTCGATGGACTTCGCCACCTTCTGGTCCACCTACGAGGAGGTGGTGCGCAAAGCCCGCTCGGGCAGGCTCACCGCCGACGACTTCGCGGGCACCACGATCAGCCTCACGAACCCGGGCACCATCGGTACGGTTCACTCGGTGCCCCGCCTGATGCAGGGTCAGGGCGCGATCATCGGCGTGGGCGCCATGGAATACCCCGCCGAATGGCAGGGCGCGGCACTGGAAACCATCGAACGACACGCGATCAGCAAGACTGTCACCCTCACCTCGACCTACGACCACCGCATCATCCAGGGCGCGCAGTCAGGTGACTTCCTGCGCCTAGTCCACTCGCTACTGCTTGGCGAGCAGGGCTTCTACGACAAGATCTTCGCTGCTCTCAAGATCCCCTATGCGCCGATCCGCTGGGCCTCCGACATCGCCACCGCCCACGACGACGACCTCGACAAGACCTCGCGGGTCCAAGAACTCATCCACGCCTTCCGCGTGCGCGGGCACCTGATGGCCGACACCGATCCTCTCGAGTACACCCAGCGCGGCCACGCCGATCTCGACGTCTCCAGCCACGGGCTCACACTCTGGGACCTCGATCGCGAGTTCGCGACAGGCGGCTTCGGCGGCAAGCCATTCAAGAAGCTGCGCGACATCCTCGGCGTCCTCCGTGACGCGTATTGCCGCACCATCGGCATCGAGTACATGCACATGCAGGACCCCGAACAGCGCGCTTGGATCCAGGAACGTGTCGAGCGCCGATACGACAAGCCCGCCGCAGCGGAGCAGCTACGAATCCTCAGACGCCTCAACGCCGCCGAGGCCTTCGAGACCTTCCTGCAGACCAAGTACGTGGGCCAGAAGAGGTTCTCCCTCGAGGGCGCCGAATCGGTGATCCCACTCATGGACGCGATCATCACCGCGGCGGCCGAGAGCGGCCTGGACGAGGCGTGCATCGGCATGCCGCACCGAGGGCGCTTGAACGTGCTCGCCAACATCGCCGGAAAGTCTTACGGCCAGATATTCCGCGAGTTCGAGGGCGACTTCGAGGTCGAGGGGTCCGTGCAGGGCTCCGGAGACGTGAAGTACCACCTCGGCACGAGCGGTACCTTCACCACCGAGTCGGGCGCTGAAATGCCTGTCTATCTCGCGGCCAACCCCTCGCACCTTGAAGCCGTGAACCCCGTGCTCGAGGGAATCGTGCGCGCCAAGCAGGACATCCTGCCTCGGGGGCACGTGTTCTCGGTGCTGCCAATTCTTCTTCATGGCGATGCGGCCTTCGCAGGCCAGGGCGTAGTAACCGAAACCCTCAACCTCTCCCAACTCCGCGGCTATCGCACCGGGGGCACGGTGCACATCGTCGTGAACAACCAGGTCGGCTTCACCACCGCACCCGAGGCCTCGCGCTCGTCCGTCTACTGCACCGATGTCGCCCGTATGGTGCAGGCTCCGATCTTCCACGTCAACGGCGACGACCCCGAAGCCGTCGTCCGCGTGGGTCGGCTCGCGTTCGATTTCCGCCAGCAGTTCAACAAAGACGTCGTGATCGATCTCGTCTGCTACCGCCGTCGAGGGCACAACGAGGCAGACGACCCTTCACTTACTCAGCCGCTGATGTACAACCTCATCGACGCAAAGCGGTCGACCCGCAAGCTCTACACCGAGGGCCTGATCGGCCGTGGCGACATCAGCGTCGAGGAGGCAGAGACAGCGCTGCGCGACTTCCAGGAGCAACTCGAGCGGGTCTTCGCCGAGACGCGCGACGACCTCGCCCACCCCCGCGAAATGTCACATCCGCTCCCGGCGCCCTATCCCGCAGTTGTCGCGACGGCGATCAGCGCGGAGACCGTGCAGCGAGTCGTCACCTCCCAGGTGAGCCCGCCCGAAGGGTTCACCGTGCATCCCCGCCTCGCCCCGCAGATGCAGCGTCGCGCGCAGATGGTCGAGGACGGCACCATCGACTGGGCCCTAGGCGAGACTCTCGCGTTCGGATCGCTACTGCTTGAAGGACGGACGATCCGACTCGCGGGCCAGGACTCACGTCGAGGCACGTTCGGGCAACGCCACGCGGTGTTTGTTGACCGAATCACGGGCCTCGAGCACACGCCTCTCGCTCATCTCAGTGAGAGCCAAGGTTCGTTTTTCGTCTACGACTCTCTGCTCTCCGAGTATGCCGCCATGGGATTCGAATACGGCTATTCGGTGTTCCGACCTGAGGCCCTCGTGCTGTGGGAGGCCCAGTTCGGCGACTTCGCCGACGGCGCACAGACCATCATCGATGAGTTCATCACCACCGGCGAGCAGAAGTGGGGCCAACTCTCGGGCGTCGTCCTACTTCTCCCGCACGGCTATGAGGGACAGGGCCCCGACCACTCATCGGCCCGGATCGAGCGCTACTTGCAAATGTGCGCGCAGGACAACATGACGGTTGCAATGCCCTCAACGCCGGCGTCGTACTTCCATCTCTTGCGCTGGCAGGCGATCGCGCCACACCACAAGCCGCTCGTGGTGTTCACGCCCAAGTCGATGCTGCGACTGAAGGCGGCCGGCTCGTCCCGCGAGGACTTCACCTCCGGCACCTTCCGTCCGGTGATCACGGACGCCACGGTCGAGGCATCCACGGTCACACGCGTTCTTCTCTGCACAGGCAAGGTCACCTATGACCTGCTCGCCGAACGTGAGCGCACCGGCCGCACCGACGTCGCTGTCGTGCGCCTCGAGCGCCTGGCACCACTTCCCGTCGAGGAACTCACGGCCGCACTGGCCGCGTTCCCCCGCGACGCAGAACTGGTGTTCGTGCAAGAGGAACCTGCAAACCAAGGTGCGTGGCCCTACGTCGCACTCAACCTCCAGGAGCACCTCGACGGGCGCGTCCTGCGACGCATCTCACGAAGTGCCTCGTCATCACCCGCGGTCGGCACCCATAAGGTCCACGAGCGCGAGCAAGCCGACATCGTGACCGCCGCCTTCGCCTAGTAGGAGATGCGCATGTACTTCACCGATCGCGGGATCGAGGAGCTCGAGAGGCGCCGTGGCGAGGATGAGGTCTCCATTGCCTGGCTCGCCGAGCGCCTGCGCACATTCGTCGACCTCAACCCCGATTTCGAGACCCCAATCGAGCGGCTTGCCGTGTGGCTCGCACGACTCGACGACGATGACGACGAGAGTGACTAACTTATGAGCGCCGGTCGATCACGAACTGCACTCCTCGTCACGAGATCTCCTGCGCTGCAAGGAATCTGACGGCGACGTGTCGCTGATCCACGAGCTGGTCGATGAGGGCGTCGCGCCCGGCGTGCCCGTCGCCCTCGTCGTCGCGCCCGGTGTCGGGATAGCCCTTTCCTGGAACTCCGGCCGTCGAGTGATAGCGGACAAGGATCCGCTGCGCGTGGTCGCCGAGGTCGACACGCTCGGACCGCGCTGGATCTGGTGGACCTCACGAGAGGACGCCGAACCCCTCGTCGCGTCGGGCATCCGCCCCCGGGCCTGCTGGGACCTCGGGGCCGTCGGACGCCTGCTTCACGGCCTCTCGCGCGACGACGCGGGCGCTGTGTGGGCCGCGGCTTTCGGACTCGAGCAACCCCCGAGGGCCGAGGGAGAGCTCTCCCTGCTCGACCTCGCGGGCGAGGCCGGTGACGCCGTGCGCGAAGACGGCCACCTCAGTCGGGAGTGGCTGCGGGGAGGCTGGGCCGACGACCTCGATCGAGCGCAGCGATGGGCAGATGTCGCCCTCCGTCTCCACGCGGTGCAAGAGGAACTCGTTCGTGCGTTGCCTGACCGTCGGACTGGTCGCGGCTCCACGACCCTGCCCTACTTCATCGCGCTCTCGGAGTCGATGGCCGCTCTGGTGTGCGTCGAACTCGCCCATGACGGGCTCCCCGTCGATCGCGCCGTGCTCGAGGAATTTCTCACGACGACCGTCGGGCCTCGTCCCCGAACCGAGGTCGAGGAGGTGAGCGCCCGCCATCGCCGCGATCGCGAGGTGTGGCGTCACTTCCCGGGAGAGCCAGTCGATCTGCGCAACCCGTCCACCGTCCGCGACCTCCTCGCCAGAGCTGGCATCGAGGTGCCCGACACCCGCTCATGGCGCCTCGAGCCCTACGCCGCCACATCACCGGGCATCTCCGCACTTCTCGCCTGGCGCAAGGCCGAACGGGTGGCAACCACCTATGGCTGGGCCTGGGCGGAACGCGATATCGGCGGCGATGGTCGTCTCAGAGGCACGTGGACCGCAGCCGAGGGCGCAGGACGCATGACCGCGTCGGCCGGGCTCCACAATCTTCCGAGCGAGCTTCGACCTTCGGTTCGCCCGTTGGAAGGCCGGGTGCTCGTGAGAGCCGATCTTGGGCAGATCGAGCCACGGGTGCTTGCCGCAGTGTCAGGAGATGCGGCCCTGGCCGAAGCGGCACGCGAGGATGACATGTACGCGCCCGTCGCCCGAGCCCTCTCGAGTGACCGCGCCACTGCGAAGATCGCGGTCCTCGCGGCGATGTACGGGCAAACGAGCGGTGCGGCGGGAGCTGCCCTGCGCGACATGGACCGCACGTACCCGACCGCCATGGCCTTCTTGCGCGCTGCCGAGGAATCGGGTCGACGAGGTGCGGACCTGCGCACGTACGGGGGAAGACTGCTGCCGCTGTCGAAACTTGCAGGCTCCCCTGCGGCCGAGGGGCCCGACTCCGACAGTGCACATGGCCGGGGACGTTTCGCGCGCAACGCCGTCGTCCAAGGCGCGGCCGCGGAGCTGTTCAAGGCCTGGACCGCGACTGTCCGCGCGGGGCTTGTCGGCCTCGACGCCCGTATCGTGATGTGCCTTCACGATGAGTTGCTTGTGGAGGCGAACGAACCCGATTCCGCGCGGGTGGTGGCCTTGATGGGCACTGCTCTGGAGTCGACGGCGTCCTGGTGGTGCGCGGGCAGCGGTGTGCGTCTCGTCGCCGAGGTGTCGGTGGCCGACACCTGGGCAGACGCCCATTGACCTCATGGCTGCCCGGTGGGGGCCTCGTCGCGCTTCGCCACCCCAGGTCTGCCACGATGCCCGCATGAGTCTGTTCGAACGTGGCGATGACGATGGCGACGATGTGGTTCTCGAGGTCCGCCTCAACGCGCGCTTGGGCCCGGTACAGCGAGGCGATCGGTATGAAGATCCGCTCGCGTATTTCCTGGAGGCGCGCTTCCCTGGCAGCGTCGTCACCGGTGGCGGCACCCTGCTCAGCACACTCGGTGAGCCACTCTCATGTCGTGTCGACGCCCACATCGTCGGCGATCCCGCGGATGTGCTCGAGGCCACCGTGGGGTTCCTCGATGATGTCGGTGCACCCCGTGGCTCGACGGCCCGCGTCGACGGGTTGCCCGAACGCGAGTTCGGCACCACCGACGGCGTGGCTGTCTATCTCAACGGCAAGGACCTCTCCGACGAGGTCTACGCAACGCACGATGTGAACGAACTGCTGGACGACCTTCAGGATTCTCTCGGTGACACCGGCGGCCTGCAGTCGTACTGGGAAGGGCCCGACGACACGGCTGTCTATCTCTACGGCCCCTCAGCCGAGCTCATGCTCATCCGGGTGTCCGACCTGCTGGCCAAGCACCCGTTGGCGCAGATGTCCAGGGTCGAGCCGATCACCTGATCTTGGCCGGCCCTGAGTCCGCTCAATCGTTGAGTAGAACGATCTTGCCGAAGATGTCGCCGGAGTGAAGGCTCTCGAAGGCGGCCCTCGCATCGCGCAAGTCGAATGTCGCCGAGATCGTGGGGCGTAGTCCGGTCGCAACGAGAAGTGCGATGAGGGAGTCGAGCTCCTCGCGCGTGCCCATTGTGGAACCGGCGACGTTGAGCTGGAGGAAGAACACGCGGCTGAGATCGGCCGGCGGGTTCGAGCCGCTGGTCGCTCCAGAGATCACGACCGTGCCCCCCGGACGGAGGGACTTGAGCGAGTGCGACCAGGTCGCCTCGCCCACCGTCTCGATGACGGCGTCGACCCGTTCCGGAAGCCGCGCACCGGGCTCGAACACCCCATCGGCTCCGAGCTCGAGGGCCTTGGCCCGCTTGGATTCCTCACGGCTCGTGGCCCACACTCGACAACCCATGGCGTGCGCCAGCGCGATCGCCGCACTCGATACCCCGCCCCCCGCGCCCTGAACGAGCACGGTGTCCCCGGGACGCAAGCCCGACTTCGTCGCGAGCATCCGATATGCCGTGAGCCACGCGGTGGGCAGACAAGCGGCCTCGGCGAAGGTGAGGCCCGTCGGCATGGCCAGGACGTTACGCACGGGAACAGCGACGGTTTCGGCGAAGGTGCCCGGGTGGATCTCCGAGAGCAGTGAACGCTTGGGGTCGAGTGTCTCGTCGCCCCGGCCTGCGGCGGGATCGGCGATGACACCGTGGACGACAACCGGCGTTCCGTCATCGAGAACCCCGGCCGCGTCACATCCCAGGATCATCGGCAGTTGCTCCTCGCGGATGCCAACGCCGCGTAACGTCCACAAGTCGTGGTGATTGAGGCTGGCTGCGCGGACACTGACCCGAACCCAGCCCTCGGGCACGACGGTGTCAGGCACCTCCCCGAGCGCAAGCCCGTTCAGGGGCTGGTCGGCATCGAATGAGGTGGCGGTGACAGCAAACATGTCCCCATGCTAGCCATCCCCTGCGTCGGGACCGAGCAGCCTCTTCACGGTGACGTAGGGGTCAGGAAGTGCGAGTGACGCCCTCTGCCACGGCAGCAGCAGCGACGGCTTCGGCCACACTCGAGGACAAGTGGGCGTGGAACGGATCAGGCACGATGCACTCCGGGCTGAGGTCACCCGCGACGAGCTTGGCAATCGCCTCCGCTGCGGCCAGTTTCATTCCCTCGGTGATCTTCGTTGCACCCACGTCGAGAGCACCGCGGAAGATACCGGGGAACGCGAGCACGTTGTTGATCTGGTTCGGGAAGTCACTGCGTCCGGTGGCGACGATCGCCGCGCCGGCCGCATGTGCCACGTCGGGGTGAACTTCGGGGTGCGGGTTCGCGAGAGCGAAGACGATGGCGTCGGGGGCCATCGTGGCGATCACGGCCTCGGGCACCGTGCCCGACGAGACCCCGATGAAGACGTCGGCGCCGCGGATGGCATCGAAGAGCGAGCCGTGGAAGCCGTCTCGGTTGGTGCGCAACGCAAGATCCGCCTTGACCTCGGTGAGGTCGGCGCGATCCCGCGAGATGGCCCCGGCCCTATCGCACACGACGATGTCGCCGACACCCGAGGCCAGCAACATGTTGGTGACGGCGACTCCTGCGGCACCCGCGCCAGAGATCACGACCCGCAAGTTCGGGAGGTCTTTACCTGTCAGGATCGCCGCGTTCGCGAGAGCGGCCGTGACCACCACGGCAGTACCGTGCTGGTCGTCATGGAACACGGGGATGTCCAGACGATCCTGGAGTCGACGTTCGATCTCGAAGCAGCGCGGTGCGCTGATGTCCTCGAGATTGATGCCTCCGTAAGCCGGGGCGATGCGCACCACGGTGTCGATGATCTCGTCGACATCGGTGGTCGCGAGGCAGATGGGCACGCAGTCAATATTGCCGAACTCCTTGAACAGCAAGGACTTCCCCTCCATCACCGGCAATGCGGCGACGGGTCCGATGTCACCAAGGCCAAGCACAGCTGTGCCGTCGGTGACGATGAGAATGGAGTTCGAGCGCCACGTGTACTCCCACGACAGCGACTCGTCGGCCGCGATCGCCTGCGAGACGCGACCCACACCAGGGGTGTATGCGAGCGCCAAGCCCGCGTTGTCGCGCACTCGGACCGTCGGCCGGAGCTCGATCTTGCCGCCGCGGTGGATCGGGAATGCGGGGTCGAGATCGTGGTTGTGGGGCTTCTTGCCAGATGCGGCGCTGGCCGCACGTTCCGATGCCGGGTGCACGTGGATCCTTCGCGAGTGGTGTGGGACGTAGGCATGAGGGTCGAGGCGGGACGCAACTGTGGGGGTCTCCGGGTCGACTGCCGTGCGGGGATCACCCGCAGGCCCCCATCCTCCCACACCGCAGTCGACCATCGCGGCCGTCGACGATCGAGCGGCTTAGAGCCGTCGAAATCGCGGGGCGTAGCGGGCGAGAACGCGTGCGATGACGAGGTCGTCCGGAACCACCCCGAAGGTGCGGGAGTCATCACTCGCAGCGACGTTGTCGCCCTCGACCCACCAGCCATCCCCTTCTCGACGGACCGCACGCTTGACGAGAAGGAATCCGGTGCGATCCGGACGCTCGACCACAACGATCTGCCCTGCTCGCACCGTCGCGGCCGCGGGCACGTAGCGGCACAGGAGCCAGTCGCCCGCGGAGAGCGTCGGCCCCATGGAGTCACCCGAGACCGCGACACGTAGGAGGGGCCACGACACGGCCCGGCCGACTCCCATCCGCAACCGCCCCTCCCTGGTGCTGGCTCAAGCCCGCGGGAGTAGTCTCCCCGATGAGCCCGATCCGATCCATATCGACGACGAGAGGCCCTTCATGTTGCGTCGCCTGTTCTCCCCCACCGTCACCGTTCACGCCCACTGCGACCTGCCCTGCGGTGTTTACGACCCCGCGCAGGCCAAGATCGAGGCGCAGTCGGTGAAGGCCTGCATCGAGAAATACCACGCGAGCACCGACCCCGTCTTCCAGGGTCGCGCAGTCTCCATCAAGGAGGAGCGCTCGGACCTCGTCAAGCACCACCTCTGGGTGCTGTGGACCGACTACTTCAAGGCCCCGCACTTCGAGAAGTACCCGAACTTGAACGGGCTGTTCAACGAGGCCACCAAGCTCGCCGGTGCCGGTGGCACCAAGGGCAGCCTGGACGTCGCCGTCGCCGACAACTTGATCGCCAAGATCGACGAGATCGCCGAGATCTTCTGGGAGACCAAGAAGGCTTAGTACAAACTCGTCCCGATTGCCCGCGGCGTTCTACGCTGGGACACGGGGCTGATCACAGATTGCGCCATGGGGCCTCCACCGGTACGCCGGTCGGAGGCCTCACCGGTATTCTCGATCACCCACCTACGACGACCGCGCACAGCCGAACGCGCTGGTAAGGAGACCCCATGCCGTTCCTGATCACCCATTTCTACGCCGGAGGTACAGCGGATCAGTACGCGGTGGTTCTCGACGCCGTTCACCCTGGTGGCAACCTTCCTGCCGGTCAGATCTCCAGCGCCGCCGGACCTTGTGATGGTGGATGGATCATCAGCGCGGTGTGGGAATCCCGGCAGGCATTCGAGACGTTCGTCGTCGACCGGCTCATGTCAGCACTCAGCGGACTCGAGGGCGGCTTCGACAACGCCCCCGAGGAGCATCTCGCTGAACTCACGATCTACCAGACAGCCTGACCGCGCGATTACTCCATACCGAGGGACACCCCATGGCCGACGACACACTCGCATCAGCGCATGACCGCCTGTATGAAGCCCTCAACGTGATGCTCACGGGAGATCCCGCACCAGTCCAGGCGCTGTGGTCGACGCACGATGACGTCACCTACGCCGGGCCGTTCGGTGGCTTCATCACCGGGAGCGCGGCCGTCACCGCCGAGTTCGCGCGCTCGGCAGCGATTCGTCTGGGCGGTCGGATCGAGGTGTCCGATGTGCACATGGTGGAGGGCACCGACATGGGCTACACGGCGTGCACCGAGCACGGTCTCGATCACGTCATCAACGGGGAGAGCGTGAGCCTCACACACCGTGCGACCAACATCTTCCGACGCGAGCCCCAGGGCTGGACGCTCGTGCACCATCACACGGATGCCTCCTCGAGCGCCGCCGGCCCAGCGGGTGAACTTCCCTGAGCCCGGAGGGGTTGGCCCCCGCCGCGTGAGCTCGCGGCCAGACCCTCGGTTTTCACTCAATTTCCCTCAGGACGGTCAGTCTCCCGAGGCCGAATTTCGCGTATCGTGCAGCCTGCGTCCCCCCATCACGCGGCCGCGGAACCCGTCCGGTCTTCCACCGGTCATCGCCCGCCCTCGGTCTTGGGACGTGCCAGGCCGAGTCAGCCCGTTCCAGACCTCACGAGAGGTCTCGTTCACCGGCCCGTTGGAGGGTGAGTGGCATCGCGTTCAGCGAGACACCGCTCGCCACGCCGCGCTGGTCACCCGCACCGCTCACCACGGATCACCTTCTGGCCGGCGCCCGCGGTGGTGCGCCGATATCTTGTCGGCGCGGCCGCACTGGTAGCCGCAGTCGCCGTGCCGATGGTCTCGCAGGCGGCCGCAGGGGCGGCCGCGATCGCGGCTCCAACCGATGTCACCGTCACCAGCGGCAGCACGGTCGCGGTCCCGGGAGTGTCCGTGAGCGACGGCTTCGCAGGCAACGTCCGGGTCGTCGTGAAGTCCACACTCGGCACAATCGCCGTCGATCAAGGATCGACCTCGCAGATCACGGGCTACCCGCTGACCGGAAGCACCATCGGGATCGAAGGATCCGTTGCCGCAGTCAACGCAGCACTGGCCAGCCTGAGCGTCACCACCACGACGCCCGTACCGGCTGTTGCGCAGACGGGCACGATCACCGTCACGGCAACGCGAGGCGGAGCCGCGTACAACGTCGAGAACGGGCACTACTACGAGATCGTCACCGGCTCAGCCGTCACCTGGGCTGATGCACAGACCGCGACGGCGAGCCGCGCCTTCAACGGGCTCACGGGATACCTCGTCACCGTCACCAGCCAAAACGAGTTCGACTTTCTCCGCGCAAAGGTCAATAGCGGTGGTTGGCTCGGCGCCTCGGACGCGTCTGCCCCGATCAACGCCGCCACGGGAACCACGACCTACGCCACCGACACCACATCGGAGGGCCACTGGTACTGGGTTGCCGGCCCCGAGAAAGGTCAGCCGCTGACCGAGCAGGGGCTCCGGTCCAATACCTGCACCTATGCCGCATCACTTCCCGCTGTGGTGGCAGGCAGGTCTCAGTTCAATGCCTGGATCCAAGCTTCCGCCAGTGGAGTGACCCCTGTCGTTCTGAGGGAGCCCAACGACTGCGGCCCCGGGGTCACCACCAGAAGTTCCAATTTCGGGATGTTCAGCGCGAGCACGGGCCTGTGGAGCGATGGATTAGCGAGCACCACCCTGGCCTCGTATGTCGTGGAATACGGCGGGCTCGCCGGGCAGGCGCCGATCGAACAACTCACCTCGACGATCAACCTCACGGCGGCGATCAATCCAGGCACGGTCGTCGACCTCACATCGACCCCCGGCGACCGCGAAGCCACACTGACATGGACGGATCCGGCCGACGGCGGCGCGCCCATCACCTCGAGGTCGATCGAGATCGAGCAGCCCACCGGCGTCTGGACACCAGTGCCCGCCGCTGGTGCCACGATCACCGCGTCGGCCGCCTCGCTCGTCGGGGCGACCCGCTCCGTCGTGGTGTCGGGCCTGACGAACGCTGTGCCGGTCTCGATGAGAGTCACCGTGAGGACCTCGATCGGGGCAACCTCATCCGATGCGGTGACGGTCACCTCGTGGCCGCCACCGCTCACCCCACGCAACCTCACCGCAGAGCCCGGTGGGCGAGAGCTCACGCTCGCCTGGGACGCCCCCACATCCAACGGCGATATCCCCGTCACCGGCTACCACATCGAGGTGGTCGGCCACCCCGAACTGACGGCCGACGTCGCGGGCGACTCCGGGTCGGCCGTCGTTGACGGCCTCACCAACGGCACCTCGTACACCCTGGGCGTTCAGGCGCGCAATGTGGTCGGGCTCGGCGCGGTCACGACCGTCAGCGGCACACCTCGCACCGTCCCGGATCCCCCGACCGGCGTCCGCGGTGATGTGGGCAACCACACGGCAGCCCTGACGTGGACTCCCCCGGTCGACACCGGCGGATCTCCCATCACCGAGTACACCGAGACCCACGACCCCACGGGCGGATCGTGCGTTGTCGTCGGCACCAGCGCCACCTGCACGGGCCTGTCGAACGGAACCTCGTACACGTTCACAGTGATCGCCCATAACTCGGCGGGCCCGTCTCTTACCGGCGGCACCAACGCCGATCCGATCATTCCGCGCACCCTGCCTGGGCCCCCCTCGGGTGTGACCGGGATTGAAGATGACCGCGCGGCCAGGCTCTCGTGGATCGCCCCGGACGACAATGGCGGTGACGCGGTCTCGAGCTACTCAGTCACCGTGGCGCCCGCCGACGCTGGCGCATCCTGTGTCGGGGTCGGCACCTCGACGACCGCGCAATGCACGGGACTGCGCAACGGCATTGGCTACACATTCACCGTGACAGCGCATAACGCGGCGGGAGCCTCCGTGACGGGCGGGGCAAACCTCGACCCGATCATCCCGCGCACCGTTCCCGACGTTCCCACCTCCGTGACGGCCGTAGCGGGCGACACGACCTTGGCTCTGTCGTGGGCAGAACCGATTTTCGACGGCGGCTCGCCGATCACCGGCTACTCGGTGACGACCACCCCCGCGTCCGAGCCCGGTTCGTGTCTCGTCGCTGGCGCGGCCAACACCGTGACCTGCACGGGCTTGACGAACGGCACGCCCTACACCGTCACGGTCGTCGCGCAGAACATCGCGGGTTCGTCAGATCCCAGTATCGCCAGCGATGCTGCGACACCGCGGACTGTGCCCGGCGCGCCCACCGTCGACACCGTGACACCGGATGACAGCTCGGTGACAGTCACCTGGACTCCACCGAGCGACAACGGCGGCTCGGCCATCACCGGCTACGCCGTCACCGCCTCTGCGGCCACGACCCCGCCGGGGTCGCCGGTGTCGTGCGTCACCAACGGAACCACGACAACGGCGGTCTGCGAGGGACTGGATAACGGCACCCCGTACACCGTGACAGTTCTGGCCCTGAACGTTGCCGGGGCATCCCTCACCGGCGGCTCGAGCCCCGAGGTGACACCGCGAACCGTGCCCGGAGCCCCATCCAACGTCGCCGGCACTGAGGGTGAGGGCTCGGTAGCTCTCATCTGGAGCGTCCCGACCGACGATGGCGGTTCACAGATCACGTCCTACACCGTGCAACCCTCACCGGCCAACGGATCCTGCCAGGTATCGGGTGTCACGGCGCTCTGCTCGGGGCTGACCAATGGCACGCCTTACACCTTCACCGTCTTCGCACACAACATCGCCGGGGAGTCGGTCACCGGGGGCACGAGTCCCGCAGCGACGCCGCGCACCACCCCAAGCGCGCCCACGGCTGTGGGCGCAGTAGCGGGCGACGCTTCCGTGGAGTTGTCCTGGGCGGCCCCATCCGACAGCGGTGGCTCGGTGATCAACGGGTACTCCGTCGTGACCACCCCAGCCGATGGCTACTGCACCGTCATCACGGTCACCCGAAGCGCCAGCTGCACGGGGCTGACAAACGGTAGGTCGTACACGTTCACCGTCAAGGCTCACAACGCGGCGGGCGACTCACTCGTCGGCGGCGACAGTGCCGCTGTGACCCCGCGCAGCGTGCCGGGATCACCCACCACCGTCACCGGAACCCCCCACGACACCACGGTCGACCTCACCTGGAGCGCACCGGCCGACAATGGCGGTTCGGTGGTCACCGGGTACGTCGTGACCACCTCGCCCACGTCGCCGGCCGGATCCTGTGTCGTCGTCGGCGCCGCCACCTCCGTGACCTGCAGGAACCTCGCGAACGGAACTGCCTACACCTTCAACGTGATCGCCCAGAACATCGCGGGAGATTCCGCCCCGAGTGCGGAGAGCGATCCGATCACACCTCGCACGATCCCGGGCGCCCCCACTGTCGATACCGCCGCGCCGGGAGACGGCACGATCACACTGGGCTGGACGGCCCCGGCCGATGACGGCGGCTCAGCGATCACCGGCTACGTGGTGGCCGTCACGAGCATCACCTCGCCAGCCTCTGGCGCGTCAACATCCACCGGCACGTGCGACGCCCCCGTCGCCGACGGTGTGACAGGCGCGATCACCAGCATCTGCAGCGGCCTGACTAACGGCGCGACCTACGTCTTCACCGTGATCGCACAGAACATCGTGGGCGACTCCGCCACGGGCGGTCTCAGCCCCGCCTCGACACCGCGCACCGTGCCGGGAGCGCCGCTCCTCAAAGCCCCCAAGCCCGACAACACTGCCATCCGCTTGGCGTGGACGGCACCCTATGACGGCGGCTCGCCGATCACCGGCTACACGATCACGGTCGAGCCTGCCGATGGAATCTGCGTGATTGACGCTCCACCGTTGGGCACCACCGCCACGTGTACAGGTCTCACCAACGGAACCTCGTACACCTTCACCGTCACCGCTCAGAACGCTGCGGTGGGTGTGGCCAGGGGTGCCCTCAGCGCCGCCATCGCACCGCGCACCATCCCGGGTGCTCCCGATTCCGTCTCCGGCACCGCGGGCGATGCCCTCATCGACCTCACGTGGACTCCCCCGGTCGACGACGGCGGCGCGCCCATCACCCAATACAGCGTCACCGCATCCTCCACCTCGCCCACGGCAACGGCTGGCTCGTGCCCCGCCGTCGGTTCCGCGACAGCCGTCAGGTGCACGGGGCTCACCAACGGAGCCGCGTATACGGTCACTGTCCTTGCCGTCAACGCGGCGGGCTATTCCGCGACGGGCACCTCGAGTGCCGTCATCACACCGATCACGGTTCCCGGTGCTCCCACGTCGGTGGTCGCAGTCCCCGGCGACACCACCCTGGCTGTCACCTGGACTCCCCCAGCCACCGACGGGGGATCCCCGATCACCGCCTACGTGGTGACAACCTCGCCCCTGGGCGGCCCCTGCGTGATCGGCGCTGGCGCAGCGAGCCCCACCGTCACGCCCACGCCCACAGACACCACCGCCCTGTGCACCGGTATGGCCAATGGCATGCGTTACACCGTCACGGTGATCGCCCAGAACTCGATCGGTGATTCCAAGGCGAGCATCCCCTCCACCTCGGTCACCCCGCTCACCGTCCCGGGCACTCCCACCGCCTTGGCAGGCGTCGCCGGCAACGGCACCATCGCCCTGACCTGGAAGGCCCCCACCGACGACGGGGGCTCTGACATCACCGGCTATCGAGTCAGCGCCTCCTCGGCCGAGCCCTCGGCTGCGGTGAGCACCTGTCCGGTGTCGGGCACCGCCACCACCACTACCTGCACGGGGCTCACCAACGGCACCCCCTACACCCTCACTGTGACGGCGCAGAACGAGGCCGGCGACGCAGCTGCTGGCGCGGTGAGCGACCCGATCACCCCGTTCACTGTTCCGGGCGCGATCGCGTCGATCACAGGCACTCTTACCGGCACGAAGGTCGCGATCGCCTGGACGCCGCCGCTCGATGTCGGCGGATCACCCGTGATCGACTACATGGTCGAGTACCGCAAGTCGGCGAGTTCCTCGTGGACGCAGGTGGTCGCCACCATCTCCCCTGTCTCACTCGACGCCTCCCTCGGAGACTCGGTACAGGCTCGCGTCTCGGCCCGCAACGAAGCCGGTCTTGGCCCAGCCACCTCCCTCTCGAGCCCAGTCGACCTCCCCAAGCCTCCCGTCATCCCTCCGATCATCCTCGACCTCAAGTCGGCGATCGGACTCAAGTTGGGGGTCGCCCAATTCATGATCACGGCCGCCCATCTGAAGCCGGGCACCGGCATCGACGCGTGGGCCTTCTCCAACCAGATCAAACTCCTGGACGAGAAGATCGATGCGGCAGGTGACTACACCGCCACGTTGGCGATCCCGAGCGGTCTCGAATCGGGCGAACACACGCTGCTCGCCCGAGGTGTTAACGCCGATGGCAGCAAGGTCGAGGGGCGCATCGGCTTCAAGGTCGACTCCGACGGTGTGGTGTCCGCAAATGGCGCCGGTGACCCCACCCGCGAGCCGGTCGAAGGTGCGCTCAACACCTTCCACGCACTCGACAACCCCGTCACGCTGACCGTGGCCGCGGTGGCCACCGCCAGTCTGTTGTCCCTGGCCGGTGGCGGCGGACACAGCGGCGGGAACGAGGGTGGCCAGCAGGAGGGGAATGTCGACGGCCTCGAAGAGCTTGAGCACCGGCAGCAAGGGGAGAAGACCAAGCACAAGCGCTGGCGCGACCGGGTTCGCGGGATGAGGATCTTCAGCCACCACGCTCTGGAGGCGATCACGGTGTATCTGGTGACCTTCACCCACTCAAGATCACCGCTGGCCAGCCGCATCATCGCCGATGCCGCGCCCATGCGCGCCGTCCTCGGTGGCTTCTCGCTCCTCTTGCCGGCTCTCGGTATCGCGCTCGGCGTCATCGCCGCGAACGACGCCGGCGGGCAATCGCTCCCTCCAGCCACCTGGATCGTCGCCGCCATCGTTGCCGTCGGATGTCTCGACGCGTTGGCGGGAGTATTCGCGACGGGAATCTACGCCCTGAGCGTCCTCATCGGCGGCGGTGTCACAGGACTCGGCGACATCAGGTACATCCTGGGCATCCTTCTCATGGGCTGTGCCCCAGGCATTCTGGCGACCTACATCCGCAACTACCGACGTCCCCCGCCGAGCACCATCGCAGCCTGGCTCGAGCGCATCGCCGATTTCGTCGTGGCGCCGCTCGTGGCCGGCTGGGCAATGATCAAGATCGTCCTGATGCTGTCACCGATGCATGAGCTCGAACTGCCGATCATGTCCGATGCGCGCCTCATTGGGTTGGTCGTCGTCATCGCGATGATTGTTCGGGTCACGATCGACGAGGTCGCCAACCGCTGGTTCTCCGAGAGGTTGGCGCGATACTCCAAGACCTCGAATGAAGAGGCGACCAAGCTCCACAAGACGATCGCGCTGCTGATCAAGGGATCCCTGTTCGCGTTCGTGTCCGTAGCGCTGGTCGGAAACGTCTGGCAGCTCTATGCGGCGGCGGCCATGCTGACGGTGCCCCACCTACTCGGGATGTTCTTCGGCGGGATCAAGAACCAGCCCAAGCTCTGGCAGGTGATCCCGTCCGGCCTGCCGAAGCTGATGGTCGAGCTTGCCCTCGGGGCCCTGGTGGTCATCGGGATCGGCCAGATCTTCGAGCCCGGCGTCGAGATGGCCCGTTGGGGTTTCATGCTCGCGGTGGTGCCCGTCTTCCTGATCGACGTCCTCAAGTTGTTCGGTCGCAAGGCCCACCCCGGTGATACCCGGTGGTACCTCCGCCCCAGATTCAAGGCCCCGTTCTACCGAGTGCTCGCCCTGATGGTGTTCGCCGTCACGCTCGAGCTCACGGTGCCGCACATCTAGGTGGCAGCGCGGCGCCACCCGTGTAGATTTCCTGTCTGTGTCAACCACACCCCCTGCCCCTGATCCCCGTCGGCGCAGGATCGAGATGCCACGCCCGGCCGACGTCGCCCTACTCGCCTTGCAGGTGCTCGGCCTCGTGGCCCTCAACATCGCCGGCGAGTATCTGGCGTCCTGGATGCACTTACCACTACCCGGCAACCTCGTCGGAATGCTGATCCTGCTCGCCCTTCTGCTGACGCGAGTTGTACGGATTGAGTGGTTCGCAGCGAGCGCCGCGATTTTCACCCGACACCTGGCGTTCTTCTTCGTGCCGATCGCGGTGGGGCTCATGGCCTATGGCACTCTCCTGCGCACCGAGGGCGCCGCGATCCTCGCCACCCTCATCGCCAGCGCCATTGTCGGAATCATGGTGACGGGGGGCACGGTGTCGAGGCTGCTGCGCAGTCACCCGCCGGAGGGCTCATGACCCTCCTGACGGTCTACTGCATCGCGATCACGATCGGCGCCTACGCCGTGAGCAGGGCGATCGGGCGCCGCTACCCCTCACCGCTCACCGTGCCGGTATTCCTGAGCACCCCTCTGGTGATGCTGGTTCTCTGGGGAACCCATATCGACCTGTCGGGCTACAGCCAAGCGAAATCGATCATGACGTACTTACTCGGCCCCGCCACGGTGGCGCTGGCCGTGCCGCTCTACCGCCACCGCCATGTGCTCATCAAGGATGCGCTGCCATTCTGCGTGGGGCTCGTCTCCGGCACGTTCTCCACGATGATTGCGGCGATCGGATGTGCGAAGTTGCTCGGGCTCTCTCCGGAGCTGCAGGCAGCGCTGAGCATCAAGTCCGTCACGGCGCCCATCGCCATCGCACTCGCCCCGAAGATCGACGCCGACCCCACCCTCACGGCTGGCTTCGTGATCATCACCGGCCTCGTGGGAAGCATGTTCGGCCCGTGGCTGCTCACCAGGATGAGGATCACCCGCGCCGAGGCCCGCGGTGAGGCACTGGGCACCATCTCCCACGGACAGGGAACAGCCGAGGCCCTTCACGAGGGTGATCTCACCGGGGCAGCATCGTCGATCGCTATGGGATCGGCCGCGGTGCTCACCTCGCTCATCGCCATCCCGCTGGTACGCCTGGTCGTGTGAGGCGTTGACTACACGGAGACCTGGGCCGCTCGCCAATGAGGTCCTCCGCACGCCATGATGCACTGGACTCACACCGGCGTCAGTTCTTCCCCCCGCGGAGGCTCCCTTGTCCGAATCAACGATCGCGCCCGACGCGGAGCTCGCTCGCCTACGCGAGGAGAACGCCGGCCTTCGGGCGCTGCTCGACGACATGGACGCGGCCGTCTATTCGAAAGACCTCCAGGGCCGCTATGTCTACGCCAACAAGGCGGTTCAGGCCGTGTTCGGCGCCACGCTCGAGCAGATCAGGGGCAAGGACGACAGCGCCTTCTTTGACCTCGCCCTGTCTGAGGAGCTCCGCACCAACGACCGTCAGGTGATGGCCGACGGAGCACTCGTCGAGCGCGAGGAACACAACGTCATCAAGGCCACCGGTGAGAAGCGCACCTACTGGACAGTGAAGCGCCCGGTTTTCGACGGCACCGGACGGCTGCTCGGCATGGCCGGCATCTCCACCGACATCACCGATCGCAAGCGCCTCGAGGATGAACTGAACTACGCCAACATCATCGTGGCCGAGAGCAGCACTGTGCTCCACCTCACCCTGGCGAACGAGTCGTTCGAGAAGGTCTACACCTCCTCCAATGTCATCCGCTTCGGCTACAGCGTCGAGGATGCCAGAGCCGGGCTCTTCTCCTTCCCCGACTTCGTACATGAGGACGATCGCCCGGCAGTGATGGCGAGTGTCCAGAGGATGTATGACGGCACCGTCGACGTCATCGATATGGAGTACCGCCTCGTCACGCGCGACGGCAGCATCCGCCAGGTGATCGACCGCACCAGCGCGATTCGCGACGAGTCCGGCGTGATCACCCACTGGCAGGGGTCGATCACCGATGTCAGCGATGTCATCGACAACCGCCGGGCCGCCCAGTAGCACCCATGGCCACTGAATTGGGCAAGGAGCAGAGCCGTGAACCGTTCGCTGGACGGATCCGGCCCGCCACTGTCGGGGACGTCCCCGAGATCCTGGCACTCATCGGCAAGCTCGCGGAGTATGAGCGCGCGGCCGACAGCGTGGTGACCACCGTCGAGCAGCTCACCGCCCTGCTCTTCGGCGGCACCGGCGGTGCGCCCGGTGTGGCGGCACATACCCCCAGCGGCGCACCCGCGGCCTACGCCCACGTGATCGACCACCCGGGCGAGGGCACCACACTCGGGGCGATCGCCCTGTGGTTCCTCAACACCTCGACCTGGACGGGAACCCACGGCGTCTATCTCGAGGATCTCTACGTGCGCCCGCACCTGCGCGGGCGCGGTTACGGCACGGCGCTGCTCCAGACCCTCGCGAAGGTTTGCCTCGACCGTGGCTACCGTCGCCTCGAGTGGTCAGTGCTCGATTGGAACGAGCCCGCCCTGAGTTTCTACCGCTCAATCGGCGCGGTGGCCATGGACGAGTGGACGGTGCACCGACTCAGCGGCGAGGCCCTGGTAGCCCTCGCAACCACATCTCAGGACTCGAGCGACTGACCGACCTGCGGGCTGATCACCAACGCGATCGCCACGACCGATACGGCGAGAACGAGCATCCCGATCCGTTGGGTGAGATCACCGTCGCCTGAGGTGAGCGTCCACCCGACGACAAGCCCGAACATCTGCACGACGGCGAAGGGGGTGCGCGCCGACCGGCGACGCCGCCACAGCCCGCGCCCGCACGCCAGGATGCCGACGGCGAACACGAGATAGATCACGATCTCGACGGGAGCCGCCGACACGGTGCCCGGTGTATTCGACGCCGAGATCGCGATGGCCACGCAGTGGACGACCAATGCCACGGCCTCGACGAGTGCGATGACGATCGCCGCGATGAGCGGCACCGGACGGCGGTCGGCGGCGGCCGAGGCGTCACGGGGGTCAGGAACCTGCGTATCACTCACGGTACTCAGCCTGCCAGAAGGATTGTCCAACCTCGACAGGCGCGGCACGGGTGAGAGGTGAGGTCGTAGCCTGTGCCCATGCGCGCACTGTTGATCGTCAACCCACGCGCCACCACCACGGGTGCGCGCACCCGTGAGGTGATCGTCCGTGCGCTGTCCTCAACCGCCAGGATGGAGCTGGCGGTGGCCGACACCACGCGTCGAGCACATGCCACCGACCTCGCCCGGCAGGCGCGGCTAGACGGGGTCGAAGTGGTTCTCGCACTCGGCGGCGACGGTACGGTCAACGAGGTCGTCAACGGCCTGCTCGCTGACGGCCCAGGGCCTGATGTCCCGATCCTGGGCACCCTCCCCGGCGGCAGCGCGAACGTGGTCGCGCGCAGCCTCGGGTTGCCGGCTGATCCCGTCGAGGCCACCGGGGTGCTGATCGAAGCACTGGAGGAGGAGCGCACTCGCACGATTGGGCTCGGGCTCGCCCTCTATGACGATCGCCAACGTTGGTTCGCCTGCAATGCCGGGCTCGGGGTCGACGCCGAGATCGTCGAGGAGATGGAACGTCAGCGAGCCGAAGGACATGAGGCCACCCCGATCCGCTACTTCAACACTGCTCTGCGGCAGATTCTGCTGCGCACCGAGCGCCACGAACCGGCACTGACCGTCCGCCGGGCAGGGGTACAGGACATCGAAGGAATCTTCCTCACCATCATCGCCAACTCTTCACCGTGGACCTTCCTGGGCCCACTTCCCGTGGATCCGTGCCCACATGCCTCCTTCGACACCGGGCTCGACTTGTTCGCGCCCCGGAGTCTCGCGGTGCTCCACACGCTCGGGAACGTGAGCCGGATGCTGCAACGCCGTCGCATGCGCTACCCGTTCGCCGGGCTGCTTACCCTGCACGACCAGTCCGAGTTCACCGTCGTAGCCTCGCGCCCCACCCCCCTCCAGATCGACGGTGACGCTGCGGGCCAGGTGTCTGTTGTCACCTTTCAATCGGTCCCGCGAGCGCTGAGAGTCCTCATTTGAGCCAGGATTTCCCGCTTATCGGCTCTGGATGTGACCAAGACGACAGGTCCCATCCGCAACACTGGACCCACAAGCCTGGACAGCGTGCACTCGGTATGTGAGGCTCCTTCATGTCGGCTGCCCCCGTTGCGCCGACACATCCAGGTTGAAGATTGCCGACCTCCGGGCCGGTGCCATTGACACGGACAAGGCTTGTGACGGCGTTCACACAACGCCCATCAGGCACCATCAGGAACTACTCCGGCACTACATCGCCGGAATACCAGGAGGAAGATCATGGACTGGCGCCACGAGGCAGCCTGCCGTGACGAAGACCCCGAGCTGTTCTTCCCGATCGGCAACACCGGCCCCGCGCTGATGCAGATCGAGGAGGCCAAGGCGGTCTGTCGTCGCTGTCCGGTGGTCTCCACCTGCCTGACCTGGGCGCTCGAGAGCGGCCAGGACGCGGGTGTCTGGGGTGCCCTGTCCGAGGACGAGCGACGCGCGCTCAAGCGCCGCAACGCCCGCGCTCGCGCGGCACGCGCCGGCCTCTAGCTCACACGGCGCCGAACAGCCGTCGCCGCACTCACGTGGCCTCAGCCCGAGAGCGGAATCCTCACCCGTACGCAGGTGCCGGTGCCTCCAGGGCCTGGGCCGAGTTCGAGTTCGCCGCCGAGCTCGTCGCTGACGAGGGTCCGGACGATCTGTAGTCCGAGTCGCCCGGTCGCAAAAGGATCGACGTCCTCGCGAATACCCGGGCCCTCGTCGATGACCTCAACCAGGAGCCAGGAGTCTTGTCGGGCCGGGATCAGGTGCACGTCGGCCCCGCCCCCGTGCTCGACGGCGTTCTGTAGGAGTTCTCCGAGCGCCATCGCCAACGGTGTGACCACCTCAGCGGGCAGGATCCCGAAGCTGGCCGTGCGCGTGACCGACACCGATCTGGAGGTCAGCGACATGTCGCGTACCAACGCGATGAGGCGATCTGCGACCTCGTCGGCATCAACCCGTTCGCCGGGTGTGTGCGCGAGGGTCTCGTGCACCACCGCAATCGCGCCGACCCGTCGCACGGCCTCCTCGAGTGCCGCGCGCGC
This sequence comes from Actinomycetota bacterium, assembly GCA_009697815.1. Taxonomy (GTDB): domain Bacteria; phylum Actinomycetota; class Actinomycetes; order S36-B12; family CAIYMF01; genus Longivirga. The sequence continues at coordinate 49,960 of WLRQ01000003.1, read as the reverse complement.
CTCGGGAATGTCAATGCGTCGGGCCTGAAGCCGCAGCAGCGCGGCGACGGTCTGAAGATTGTTCTTCACCCGGTGATGGATCTCGCGAATCGTGGCGTCCTTGCTCAGCAACGCCCTGTCGCGTCGTCGAATCTCGGTGGCATCGCGCACGAGTACCAGTCCGCCGGTGCGACGTCCACCGTGATGTAGCGGCACACCTCGCAACGTGATCACCGCGCCTGCGTTCTCGACCTCGGCACCCCCCGCGGCACGCCCCGACGCGATCACTGCCAGTGCCTCGTCGACCGGTCCGGGACGACGCGCGAGTTTGGCGCTGGTGCGCGCGAGGTCAACGCCGACCAGATCGGTGGCCAGTCCGAGCCGGTGGAACGCCGAACGCGCGTTGGGGCTGGCGAACTCGACCACACCCTGGGTGTCGACCCGGATGAACCCGTCGCCCACCCGCGGCTGTGATCCCGTGCGCGCCAACGGTTGTGACGGTGGGAAGGTTCCGTCGACGACCATGTCCGCCAACTCGTCCGCAGCCTTGAGATAGGCCTGCTCGAGCGGCCCGAATTCGCGGCCAGAGAGCGACGAGTGGCGCTCGACCACTCCGACAAGATGACCGTCGCGCATCACCGGAATGGCTTCGATCTTCGCCGGCCCGGTGGTTCCCCGCTCAGCGATCACCGCGCGCGCAGACACCGCGCGGTCGAGCATGGGGCGGCGACCCCGCGCGGTGTACTCGCCCACGATGTCGTCGAACAGTCCGGTGGGCCCGGTGGTCGGACGCACCTGGTCGGCCGCGACGAACCCGCCGCCGTTCCAGGTCGGGAGCCACAGGACGAGATCTGCGAAAGCAAGATCAGCGAGAAGAGTCCAGTCGGCGACCAGGCTCCGCAGGTGGTCAAGGTCGGCCTCGGACAGATCGGTGCGCTCGCGCGCGACATCGTCGAACCTGGCCACGACCACCACGCTAGCGGCCCCGAGGCCGCGTGTGCGCTACGCGAACCGCGCGTGGCGTCCCGCTGACGTGGCTGAGCGCGGCTCGGCGATCGGATGGTGAAGGGGATCTGGATGATCAGCTGATGAGGCCGAGACGTCGAAGTTCGACCATGAGGTCGTGCGGGCTCGTCGAGGCGTCGAGCGCCGCGTCAAGGGAGATGACCCCGTCACGGAAGAGCACCATGAGGTGCTGGTCGAAGGTCTGCATCCCGTAGAAGCCACCCTCGGCGATCAGCGAGTGGATCGAGTTGGTCTTGTCAGGGTCTGCGATCGCGTCGGCCACCCGACCGGTGTTGATGCAGATCTCCATCGCCACGCAACGGCCTTGGCCATCGGCACGCGGAACCAGTCGCTGGCACAGGATGCCGCGAAGTGAACTGGCCAGGGAGAGTCGCACCTGCGCCTGCTCATGCGGTGGGAAGAAGTCGATGACACGCGCGATGGTTTCCTGTGCATCGGTCGTGTGCAGGGTCGACATCACGAAGTGGCCGGTCTCGGACGCCGCCAGCGCCGCTTTGACCGTCTCCTGGTCGCGCATCTCGCCCACCAGGATGACATCGGGGTCCTGGCGCATGGCGGCACGCAGGGCGGCGGAGAAGTCCGCCGTGTCGACGCGAACCTCGCGTTGATTGATCATGCTGCGCTTGTCGACATGCATGACTTCGATCGGGTCCTCGATCGTGACAATGTGAGCGTCTCGGTGGAGGTTGATGTGGTCGACCATGCCCGAGAGGGTCGTCGACTTGCCCGAACCGGTGGGGCCGGTGACCAGGACGAGCCCGCGAGGTTCGAGTGACAGCGCCGACAGAACTGCCGGCAGCCCAAGGTCATCAAGGGCGATGGCGCCCAGGGACACCCGGCGGAAGACCAGGCCCGCGTAGCCGCGCTGACGGAAGGCGTTGACCCGGAAGCGACCCACCCCTTCGATGCCGTAGGCGAAATCCGCCTCGTTGGTTCGAGCGAACTCCTCGATGAGATCGGCGCGCAGCACCTCGCGGACGAAATGCTCGGTGTCCTCAGGGCGAAGCTCCAGTTCGGTCAACTGGCGAAGGACACCGTCGACGCGTACCCGGGGGGCGGAGCCCACCTTGCAGTGCAGGTCAGATCCGCCGCTCTCGACGAGGGCGCGCAGCAGTGGGAGCACGGACACAGGCCCACTCGGGGTGTGGGGGTCGCGGGCAACGGCATCTAGATCACGTTGGCCAGGCTGGGGCACGGGCTCCCACTCTCGGTGCTCCGGCGCCGGGGCGGCCTGAGGTGATTCGACAGTCTGCGTCACGTGAGAGGCATCGACCGCCAAGGGGCATTGCTTGAGGACTTGGGCGCGCAATACAGCGGAGAGTTCGCTTGGGAGCGGGGCTCCTAGCCCAGAACGACGAGGACGTCGCCCTCTTGGACGACATCGCCCTCACGAACCCGGACTTCGGACACGGTTCCGCCATCCTCGGCCAGTACAGGGATCTCCATCTTCATCGACTCCAGGATCAGCAGCGTGTCGCCGGCCGCGACCTGCTCATCGGCCGTCACCAGGATCTGGATCACATTGGCGACCATTTCGGCATGGATCTCGATGGCCACGGGTCCTCCTGCATATCGATCACGTGTGTCGGGTCATCCTGGCACGCCGGGCGATCCTCGGTGCGCACCTTGACGCTCGCGAGCGGGTCCGTCGGGGTTAGTACGCGTATTCGGTCTGGCGCTCGATGATGCGCGCGAGGGCGTCGACGACGGCCGGATCGAATTCGCGGTCGACACCGAGCTCGAGACGACCGATCGCCTGCAGCTTGCGGTCACTCTCGAGCGAGGCGCCCACGAGATCGTCATAGGCATTGACCGCCTTGATGATCCGGCTCTCAAGCGGGAGGTCGGGATCCAGGCTGCCGCGATGCGGGCGGTACGGGTCGGACTGCCGCTCGACGATATTTGCCGCGTTGTCGAGAACACCTGTCTGGCGGATGACCGCCGCTCCCAGCTCGGCGATCCGTCGCTGGTCGACAGGTGCGACCAAGGTCGTCGCTCCGCCGGGGATTGGCTCGGGGAGCGAGAGCTGGCCGATGTCGTGCATGAGCGCGGCGTACTCAAGATCGGTGAGGTCGCGCTCGCTGACGCCCATCTCACGTCCGACCGTGACCGCAAGCCGGCTCACCCGCCGGGAGTGCCCGGTCTCGGTGTAACCGCCCACCTCAGTGACCTTCGACAAGGACCGGATGGTCTGCAGGTAGGTCGCTTCGATCGTCGCGTACCTGCGGAAGGAGAACTGGGTGAGCAGCAGGGGCACAGCGAACACCGGAAGGGCCAGGAACCCCATTTGCGGCGCAGCCAGGGCGATCAGGACTCCGGTCGCTGCGATGGCGGACGCGATACCTGCCAGGGCACGGAACTCGTCGACCACAGCGGTGCGGAACGGTGAACGGGACTGACTAGCGCGCACGGCGGCGGCCAGGACCGCATCCAGGATCCCGGCGAGCGCCGCCGCGAACGTCATCGCCACCGCGATCTTCCAGGCGTGCTGGTTGACATCAGGCTGCAGGACGCGGATGAGCGGGCGGAACAACGCCGCCGCGAACATCGTGGTGAGGATGCGCCGGGCCAGTTCGTCCAGATGCATCCCGCGCCCGACGAGAGCCCTCGGGAAGGCGCCCACCACCGAGCCGACGGTGACCACCGTGACGGCGAGCGCGGCCGCAGCCGCCAGACGTCCGGCGCTCATGTCCTCGGGCGACCCGAAGATCCCCTCGGCCCCGAAGACCCCCTCAGCCCCGAGGAAGCCCGGCAGAAGTGCGAAGGCCAGAGCTCCGGCAGAGGCGAGCGGGGCAGTCTGGCGACCACCGGGCAGGGTGATGCGCAGGATCTCGCCCACAGCGATGAATAGTGCGAAGGCCAGCGAGATGCGCCAGACGTCGCTGGAGGCACTGCTCTCAGGCTGCGCCGCCGCTGTGATCGTGACGGATGCGACAACCACCAGAGCAGCGGCAATCAGCAGTGGGCCTGCCGCGCGGAGCTCGCGATCGTCCTTCATCGACGTTCCTCGCCCGAGACGTCCATCAGGGCGTCGAGTTCGGAGGCATCATCGGGGATCGCCGCGGCCCCGGCAGGACCGCCGATCCCCAACTGGCGGGCCGCGGTGGGGTCGTCGTCGTCACTTCCGAAGGAGGGGACCCCGATCTCCGAGGCACCGGGCAACGCGACCGGAAGATCACTCGGCATGGTGTCAGTGGCATCCCATCCGTCGACCTCGATGCCCTCGACGAGAGCCTCTACCAAGTCCGGGTCGAACTGCGAGCCCTTGCAGCGACGAAGTTCGAGCACGGCGTCCTCGACACTGCGGGCACCGCGGTATGACCGCGTCGTGGTCATGGAGTCGAAGGCGTCGGCGACCGCGATGATGCGCGCGAACTCAGGGATCTCCATGCCCTTGAGGCCGAGCGGGTACCCACGGCCATCGATGCGCTCGTGATGAAGGTGGATGCCCTCGACCGCCTCGCCGAGGAACTCGAGCTCCTTGGTGATCTCACGTCCACGTGAAGGATGCTGCTGGATGGCGTCGAACTCTTCCTCGCTCAGGCGCCCCGCCTTCTGAAGCACCAAGGTCGGCACGCCGAGCTTGCCAACATCGTGCAGCATGCCCGCATAGCGCAGGGTGGCGACGCGATCCTCGCGCATGCCCGATCGTCGACCGATCAGGACGGACGCACGCGAGACCCGCTCGGAGTGGCCGCGGGTGTAGGCGTCCTTGGTCTCCACCGCCTGGATCAGCGAACGCATGGTGGCTTCGTAAGCCTCCTGGCGCGCTGCGAACTGGGCGAAGACCCAGCGCGCGACCATCAGTGGCGCGAGCACGAGAGCGGCCGAGATCGGCCCGACGTAGGACCACACCACCGCGAGCATGAGGCCGAAGATCGAGTAGATGAACATCGGGAACGCCGACTCCGAGAGCGTCCCGAACCACACGCGGATCGGGGAAACCCTTTCAGTCAGAGCGATCACGGCCACCATGAGCAGACCGTTGACCAACTCCATCACCAGGGCGGTCACGATCACCGGGAGCAGCACGTGACGCGGCGAGAAGGTGAAATCGACGTTGATGGGGTGGCCGCCGACGCGAAGGTAGGCCTCACTGGCCACCCAAGCGGTGATCGCGGCCATACCGCCGTTGAACAGTCGCTTGAACCACGGAGTGTTCGGGGTCAGGGCCATCGACGCCGCAACGATGGGCGCACCGAATGGGCCCAGCAACAGCACCGAGGCCATCGAGATGGGCATCTGCACGCTGATGTCGATCCCCTCGCGCACCGCGACACCGCGACGCAACGGGCTCTTGAGGAAGTTCATCATGACGAACAAGGTGGCCAGGATCAGCACGGTGCTGAGGTCGCCAATCGCGACGTTGCGAATTCCGACGACCAGCACAAGCATGCCGACAACCACGACCGCGGCCACGTACAGCCGGGACCTGATCGGCAGGTCGCGCATCTGGTCGATCCTCTCTGGCGCGGTGGAGCACACCGGTCACTCGATGTCGGCAGGATCGGGATCGGCAGCCAAGGCCCGAAATTGAACTTCACTCACTGATGGCACCGGGCGATTAACGCCAGGACCAGTGCGCCTCTGTCGAGAGCATGCGCTCAACGACGGCGACGATCTTCTTCATGAGATGACCAACTCCTCGCGATGCGTGTCACGGGCACCGCTGTTCGCCCGTGCGCACTCCGCTCCGCTCGCGATCTACCGGCTCTCGCCGTGAAGTACGAAGTCCCTGTTTCGCTCACGGGCACGCAGAGGTGTGCCCGTCGACGATGCAGAAGTTCCTCTCCCCGACTGCCGATCCCGTTCCTGCCGCTATTGAGTTGTGGTGATTGCTGCCGATACCTATGTCGTGGCGCTGGTGGTGGACGTGGGCCCACCGCGCCGGGGCACGGCGGTGTCTCCCCACATTATGGGGTTGCAGAGACCACTGTGGCAGGAGAGGACCCTGTGGCGTCAAGTGTCTTGTGCCCCACGTGGTGCCGTTGTGACCCCTCGGACAAGCTTGGCTGGACCTGACACCGCCCCAACATCCGAATTTCGGACGTTTGGCTACGCAGTGTCACCAGATGCCCCATTCGGGCGAATGGGGCACGGGCCCTGCTTACGGGGCGTGAGGCCTTCACTAGTGTTCGACCACCAGCAGAGGGAGTCCGCCATGTGCGGCCTGGCCCTCCCAGCACAGGAGGTGCCTGCCCCATGGCCGACCCTCGTCGTTCGGGCGCCTATGCGGAACTACTGAGCGCCCTCGTGGCCGTGCGGACTGACCCCGCGAGCGCACGCTTTGACCTGGAAATCGCTGAGGCCGAGTTGGCCGGCTCGATCGACGAGGCCACCGCCCGCACCCTGCGCTGGTGGCAGCGCGAGTCCGTGCGCGGCCTGTCCGACCACCTCGCGACCGTGCTCCCCGACCTGCTCGCGAACCTGGCGGAGTCCGAACGTGACGCCGCTGCCTCCGTCTCGGCCAGCGCCACCTCCTGGTCGCGCGCGCATGGCACGACCCGAGAGCCCGTCGACGGTGGCGAGCCGGCAACCGGGTCTGATCACGTCGACTCCGGCGCGCCACAGCCGCTTTTGCCGTTCACCGGGCTTACCGTCGTGGCTGACAGTAAGCAGGACAGTTCCATCCGCGTCACCAGTGCCACCCAGATCACCGATCACCCTGCGACCACCTCGACGCGGCCGGACTTGCGTCCGTCCGTCTCCCCGGAGGACTCATGACCGCACTGCGCCTGCTCCCCGAGCTCGAGGTGTCGCTCCGCGCGATCCCCGGGATCCGCGAGGCGAGCGTCGTGACCGGCCCCGACGCCCGACCCACCGAGGTACACGTCCTTGCCAGCCCCGGCAAAGCGGCCAAGCAGGTCGTCCGTGACGTGCAGTCCGTCGCCATGGCGCAGTTCGACCTCGACATCGACCACCGAATCGTGAGCGTCGTCCAGATCGCCGACGACAACTCCGATGTCCCCGGAGGCGCGACATCGACGCCCTCCGATGCGGAGCCAGCCGAGCAGTCACTCCCCCGCCCCGCCCTCACGAGCATCACGGTGCGCAACAGTGAGGGCGAGAGCGAGATCTCGGTGGTGCTCGCCATCGCGGGCAGCGTCTTCTCCGGTCGCGCCAGCGGGCCGTCCTCCCAGGTCCACCGGGCCCGCATCGTGGCCACGGCCACTCTGGCCGCACTCACCGATCTCCTCGGCATCCCCGCACAGATCGAGACCTCCCAGGTGTTGGAGATGGGTACGCGCGAAGTCGCCGTCACCACGGTGAATGTGACTATTCCCCGCCTCGGCGACCAAATCCTGTGCGGCAGCGCCCTTGTTCGCGGCGATGCCGAGGACGCAGTGGCCCGGTCGGTGCTGGCCGCGGTCAACCGTCGATTGGCAGGTTGAGCACCTGCCGTCGCCGGGAGGTCACCCGGTGTGGGAGACTGACCGCCACGAGGCCGGGCATACTGCCGGCCCATAGTCCTCAGCGTCGGTACACACAGGAGCCAGTCATGAGCAAGCGTGGTCGCAAGCGTCGTAGCCGCAAGAAGAGCGGGGCCAACCACGGCAACCGCCCGAACGCCTGAGGCAGTAGCACCCCCCGATCCTCACGATGGCCCACCCCCATGGGGTGGGCCATCGTCATTCTCGGGCCAGGTCAGCTCTCGGATGGGTCGAGAGAGTCGGTACGCCATTGGACCGAGACCGCGCGTATGCGGCCCAGGACCCGCGACCGGACCTCCTCGGGCACGTGATCACACCCGCAGGAACGTGCGACGAGCAGCTTGACCTCCTGGTAGATCCCCACCTCGCGCAGGCACGGGCTGCACTCCTCGACATGGGTGGAGATCCGCTCGCGCTCGTGCTCGGTCATCTCACCGTCGAGATAAGCCGAGACTGCGTCGAGGACCTCGCCACAGGGCGTGTCGTGGTGGCCGCCGCAACTCATGAACCCTCACCAGCCGATTGCGCCGCAGCCGGGACGAAGCCACGCTCGCGGGCGTAGTCCTCGAGCAGATCGCGCAAGAGGCGTCTCCCGCGGTGGAGCCGTGACATCACCGTGCCGATGGGCGTACCCATGATCTCGGCGATCTCTTTGTAGGCAAAGCCCTCGACATCAGCGAGGTAGACCGCGATGCGGAAGTCCTCCGGGATGGCCTGAAGTGCATCCTTGACATCGGAATCGGGCAGATGGTCGAGGGCCTCGGCCTCGGCGGACCGCAGACCGGTCGAGGTGTGCGCCTCGGCTCGGGCCATCTGCCAGTCCTCGATGTCATCGGTGTTGGACTGCAGCGGCTCACGCTGCTTCTTGCGATAGCCGTTGATGAAGGTGTTGGTGAGGATCCGATAGAGCCAGGCCTTGAGATTGGTGCCGTCGCGGTACTGGTGAAAGGCCGAGAAGGCGCGGACGAAGGTCTCCTGAAGCACATCCTCGGCATCCGAGGGGTTGCGCGTCATCCGCAGTGCCGCAGCGTAGAGCTGATCGAGGAAAGGGAGGGCGTCACGCTCGAACCGCGCGTTGCGCTCGTCGAGGGTCTCGACGACGTCGTCGGCAGGGGTCTCGGGAGCGCTGTCCTGGGTCATCAGGGCAGAGCGTAGTGGCGCGGACGCACCGCTGACCTGCTCAAGCAGTCCAAGACGATCCTCGAAAGTCGTGAGGACGAGCACAGTGGCCCCTCTCCTGGGCGGCATCGGTACTCGGTGCCAACAACCGCGACCACCCCCGACATTCCCCGGCCTGCCACAGCGGGGCATACCCTCCGACCACACACCTCAGAACAGACCGGGCGCGTCCTGCTCTTCGACGGCGACCTCGACCTCGGCCCCGATCGGCAGGAGGAGATCTGGCCCGTTGTTGCGGACGGAGTTCACCGCCGTCGAGACCGGATGGGCCTCGAGTGCCCCCGGCACAGGAGGTCGGAGGAGATCACGGAGATCACCCTGGGAGCCGTCGAATGAAGGGTCGAGCCACCGGTTCCAGCGGTCGCGCTCGAGGAGTAGCGGCATGCGGTCGTGGATCTGGCCGATAGCCACCTCCGCGGCAGTGGTGATCACCGTGACTGTCGTGAGCCAGCCCTCGGCATCGTCTGGGGAGTCATCCTGTGCCCGCGAGGGATCGCGCCAGATCTCGTAGAGACCCGCCATGGCCATCATTCCGCCGTCGGCCCGATGAATAAGGAACGGCTGCTTGAGCGGCCGCGAGCCACGTCCTGTCGGGCCCTGGGACGGGATGTACCACTCGTAGTAGCCATCCGCCGGCACCAGGCAGCGTCGCTTGGCGAACGCACGCCGAAACGCGGGCTTGGAGTCGACCGTCTCTGCACGGGCGTTGATCATTCGGTTGCCGATCGAAGGGTCCTTGGCCCAGGAGGGCACCAGCCCCCAGCGCGCGATCGCGAGCTCACGACGAACCTCGGACCCGCCAGCACCCCCGGGCCCCTGGCGCCCGATGACGGCGTAGACCTCCTTGGTGGGCGCGACGTTCCAATCTGGGGCTAGTGCGCGCTCGGGAACCGCCGCTAGCTCGAACTCCACCCTGAGGTCGTCGACGTTGCGACTGGCCGCATACCTCCCACACATGGAGGCGAGCATGCCGTATCGGAGCGAGCCGACGGGCCGATGTCGGAAAGGAGTGGCCCGCGAACAAGTACGATTCGGGCCGTGGGATCAGACGACCATCCGTGGCCGGCACCGCTGGCACTCGGGCCGGTCGATGCCGTGGTCTGCGTGCCCGGATCAAAGTCGCTCACCAACCGAGCGCTCATCCTGGCTGCGCTGGCCGACGGACCCTCGCGGATCTCCGGTGCCCTGCGAGCACGTGACACGATCTTGATGGGCAAGGCCCTGGAGGCACTCGGGGTCGGGATCCGGGGCCTCGAGAGCGACGAATCCCTCGCGATCGATCCGGCGGCATTGCTCGGTCCTGCCCACATCGACTGCGGCCTCGCCGGCACCGTGATGCGCTTCATGCCCCCGGTAGCAGCCCTCGCCCATGGCGACACCAGGTTCGACGGCGACCCTCGGGCCCGAGTCAGACCCATGGGGGGCGTCATCAGCGCCCTGGAATCCCTCGGCGTGTTCATCGACGACGATGCCCGTCGCACACTCCCGTTCACCGTCAAGGGAACCGGCTCGGTTCGCGGTGGTGAGGTCACCCTCGATGCCTCCGCCTCGAGCCAGTTCGTGAGTGCGTTGCTGCTCTCGGCCCCCCGATTCGAACGCGGACTCGTGGTGCACCACCGGGGGGCACCCGTGCCCTCGATGCCGCATATCGAGATGAGCGTCGATCTGCTCCGCGAGCACGGGGTCGACGTCGAGGTCGACGCCGACGACCCCACCTCGGCGTCGTGGACGGTCAGGCCCGGCCCGATCCACGCACTCGACCGGCACGTCGAGCCCGACCTCTCCAACGCCGCACCGTTCCTCGCCGCAGCGGTCGTCACGGGCGGGTCGGTCACCGTGCCGGGATGGCCAGCGCACACGACACAGGCCGGTGACGCCCTGCGCCGACTCCTCGTGCACATGGGCGCACACGTGGAGTTCACCGGCACAGAAGCCGCAGGCACAGGGCTCGGACGAACAGGGCTCGGAGGAGCAAGGCTGACCGTTCGCGGCGGTGACACGCTGATCGGGCTCGACGCCGACCTGCGCGATGTCGGCGAGCTCACCCCCGTGCTCGCGGCGATCTGCGCCCTGGCCTCCACCCCGTCCCACCTGCGCGGGATCGGACACCTGCGCGGGCACGAGACCGATCGACTCGCGGCCCTGGCACGCGAGATCACTGGCCTCGGGGGCGACGTCGAGGAGACTCCCGATTCACTGGTGATCCGTCCACGGCCCCTCCATGGCGGACTCTTCCAGACTTACGACGACCACCGCATGGCCACCGCGGGAGCCGTGATCGGGCTGGTGATTCCGGGGGTCGAGGTCGTCGACATCGCCACGACGGGCAAGACCCTTCCGGACTTCCCCGGTATGTGGCAGGCCATGCTCGGCCAGGGCGGCCGCACCGCGTGAGCCGCCGCGAGCTCGACGAGGACGACGTCCGGATTCGCCCCGGGCGGGGCAAATCGCGGCCGCGGAGCAAAGAGCGCCCGAGCCACGACGATGCCGGAGGCGGCTTCGTGGTCGCCGTCGACCGCGGGCGGTTCACGATCGTTCTCGGGCTCCCTGACGATCCCGGGGTAGAGGTCTACGCGGTCAAGGCCCGCGAGCTCGGCCGCAAGGGCGTCGTCGTCGGCGACCGCGTCGCCCTGGTTGGTGATCTCAGCGGCACCCCCGACACCCTCGCGCGCGTCGTACGGGTCGAGACCCGCACGACCTCCTTGCGCCGCAGTGCCGACGATGAGGATCCGATCGAGCGCGTGCTCGTGGCCAATGCCGACCAACTGGTGCTGGTCACTGCGCTAGCCGATCCCGAACCCCGTCCGCGCATGATCGACCGCTGCCTCGTCGCGGCCTACGACTCGGGCCTCTCACCCCTCCTGGTTCTCACCAAGAGCGACTTGCGCCCCGCCAACTCACTGCTCGAGTCCTACGGTGCGCTCGACGTCCCCTTCGTCGTGACCCGCCAGGACGGCACAGACCCGATCGAGGTCGCCGCCCTCCTCGAGCGACTCTCAGGCCGGGTCTCAGTTCTGATCGGGCACTCGGGCGTGGGGAAGTCCACCCTCGTCAACGCTCTCGTTCCGGACGCGGCGCGCACCACCGGCCATGTCAATGAGGTCACCGGAAGGGGACGTCACACCTCGACATCGGCTGTGGCACTTCGACTTCCGAGCGGTGGATGGGTGGTCGACACTCCGGGCGTTCGCTCATTCGGGCTGGCCCATGTCGATCCGCAACGGGTGATCCTCGCCTTCCCTGATCTCGGTGCGGGCACCGAGCAATGTCCCCGCGCCTGCACCCATGACGAGGTCGAGTGTGGCCTCGACGACTGGGTGGCCCTCGGACGCGCCGGCAGTGGTGGCCAAGCGCGCCTGGTATCCCTGCGCCGCCTCCTGCGAAGCCGAGCCGGCACCGACGACACTCCGCCGCTCGATGAGTCCCCCCGCTAGCGGGAACCAGGCTCGCTCACTCTGACGGGTAGGCCCCTGGGGTCGTGCTCTGGATGACCTTCGTCCATACGTCGGTGGCTCCGGAGTGCCCAGCCACGGCAACCCACCCCAGTGCGATTACGGCCACGACGACCGTGACGACCGCGATCGCCTTCGTGACATTCGCACGACGCTCAGGCTGGGACCGGTCGTACCACCACAGGGCGGCCACCGCCAGGAACAACAGGCCCGAGAACACCGGTACCCACTTCGCCTCAGCAGCGTGAGTGATCGGGAGCCCCACCCTGGAGGCGAGTCGCTCGCCGCTCTCCTTGGCCAACACTGCGGCGCCGGTGGCGACGAACGCACACCCCACGACGAGAATCCCGAAGCGCCGGTTCCACCCCGGCACAATCGCGATGGCGACCGCCCCGACGCAGGCCAGCGGCAGCAGCACCACGACCACGTGCACGACGAGCGGGTGTAGGGGTAAACCCAGGATGGTGTCGAACATGTGCGGCCTCCGGCTCGTTGCGCTCTGGCTCCCGACGCTACGCGACACCGTCGTCTTGAGGGACTCGCTCGGAGAACGCGTCAGTCCCGGTAGCCTCGCGCACGTGACCACAACCCCGCACTCGTCAGATCTCGCGCTGGCCATGCTCATGGCCGACCGCGCGGATGCCATCACGATGGACAGGTTCAACGCCCGCGACCTCGTCGTGGAAACCAAACCCGACCTCACCCCCGTGAGCGACGCCGACAAGGCCGTCGAGCGCGCGGTTCGCGATCTGGTCGAGGCCGAGCGCCAGCACGACGGGGTGCTCGGGGAGGAGTACGGCGAGATCGCGGGCGTGAACGGCCGACGATGGATCGTCGACCCCGTGGATGGCACGAAGAACTTCGTGCGCGGAGTTCCCGTGTGGGCCACGGTGATCGGGCTGCAGGACGCCGACGGTCGCATCATCGTCGGGGTCGTCTCCGCTCCGGCACTGGCACGGCGCTGGTGGGCCACGCTCGGAGGGGGTGCTTGGGTCACCGAGCCCGGATCAGCACACCCGCGCCAGCTCGCCGTCTCCCAGGTGTCTGCGCTCGCCGACGCGTCACTGTCCTACTCCGACATCACCTGGGTGCCCCAGAATCGGCAGCCCCAGTGGGATTCCCTCATGGCCTCGGTCTGGCGCACACGTGCCTACGGCGACTTCTGGAGCCATGTCCTGGTTGCCGAGGGATCGGTCGATATCGCCGCCGAGCCCGAACTCAACCTCTACGACGTCGCGGGGGTGTCACTCGTGGTCACCGAGGCGGGTGGACGCTTCACCGGTGTCGATGGCATCGACGGCCCCGATCGCGGCAGTGGCGTCTCGACCAACGGGCTGCTCCACGACCTCGTGATCTCTGCCCTGCGCTAGCCCGGTGGGACGCGGACGCCCGCGACGAGTTCGGTACAGCCGCACCAGCGCAGGTGCCAGCAGCACCGCGTAGAGGTCGAACCAGCCATAGCCTCCCGCGGCGATACTCGGCGGGTTGCCCATCGACACCCAGCCCATGATCGTGTCGACGGGCTGCCAGGTCCATACGCCCCAGGTCGTGCCCAGGATCTCCAGGTAACTCACCGCGACGAACGCGCCGACGTAGAGCAGAGTCGACCTGCCCCAACGCAAGAAGCCGAGAAGGCATAGGTACCAGAGGAATCCGAGCACATCGCGACGGGGCGAAAGCGCGAGTCCCCACAGTGCCCAGGCGCCGGCCAGCACCACAGTGGCCTTGATTGCCAGCGACGCGTGGCGGCGGACCGCTGGCAGTCGGCCGAAGGTCAAGGCAGCGAGGTAGACCAAGCCGTGGCCCGGCGGGACATAGGCGGGCACATGGTCGAGCCGGTAGAGATACACCCCCAACCAGCCTGAGAAGACGTACTCCACGATCGTCGCGAGCACAACCACCACGAGGGTCTGGGCCCGGACGAGGTCACGCTCGTGCGAGAGCCACCACAGCAGCAGAACCCAGGTGAGGGCCCCCAGAGCGAGCTGGCCGGCGGTTGAGACCGAGCGGTCGAGCCAGAGGGTCGCGGGGATCCACATCAGGGCGATGAGGAGGGCTCGCGTGTCGCTCCAGCCCTTGGTCATGCCACCAGTGTCCATGACGATGGGGAGCACCGATTGTGCGATTGTGATGGACACTCCCTGAGAACACTGTCACAGTCGGGTTCTTGACCCAGATCGGAAGGGAGCCCACATGCAGATCGATGAGAACACCACTGTGGCCACCTCGATGAATCGCGAGGTCCTCACCGTCGGACCGGGCCACACCCTGCGTCAGATCGCGCAGGCCATGACCGACCGCAAGGTCGGAGCCGCCGTCGTGATCGACACCGACAGCGCGGGCGCGGGCATCATCACCGAACGCGACATCCTGGTCTCGATCGCGGCGGGGCAAGACCCCGACATCGAGACGGCACAGGAACACCAGACCACCGACATCGTCTACGCGACCTCGGACTGGACGCTGGGCCAGGCCGCAGACGCCATGATGCGAGGCGGATTCCGGCATCTCGTGGTGCTCGAGGGCAATGAGGTCAGCGGCATGCTCTCGGTGCGCGACATTGTGCGCGACTGGGCCGCACGTCAGCGCTAATCACTGCCTCGCACGTCGATGATCAGGACGGAGAGGTACTCCCCGAACGTACGCGGTCGGGGCGGATGCGCAGTCGCATCGGAAGCCCTGCCGCCGGACGGATAGTCACCAGCGGCACGGCTCTCGGAGGCGGCTCGAGCGGCTCGAGGTCCACCCTGCACGCGAGGCCGGCGAGGACGAGAACACCCTCGAGGAGCGCCATATCGCGCCCAATACACATCCGCGGCCCGGCGCCGAACGGTAGGTAGGCCGGCGAGGTGAGCACATCGCGCCGGCGTATCCCGGATTCGTCGAGGAAACGCGACGGGTCGAATATCTCCGGATCGGGCCAGGCGTTCACATCACGATGGACGAGCCACGGGCTCACGATCACGAGAGATCCGGCCGCGATCTCGACGCCGGCCAGCACGTCGGGAACCAACGACCGCCGGGTCACCAACCAGGCCGGCGGATACAGACGCAGCACCTCGTCGAGCACCGCGGTCGTCCACGGGAGGCGCGCGAGATCGTCGAACGTGGGGCCCGCGGGGCCGCACACCGCGTCGACCTCGTCGCGAAGCTGGCGTGCCGGGCCGGGGTTCGTCGAGAGCAGGTGCCACGCCCAGGTGAGGGTACTGGCCACCGTCTCGTGTCCGGCGACGATGAACGTGACCACCTGATCTCGGATCTGCCGACGCGAGAGGGTAGAACCATCGTCATCGTGAGCAGCGAGAAGGAGATCGAGCATGTCTCGTGGCGCCTGACCATCGATCAGCGGATTCCCTTGCCGCTGAACAAGTATCGACTCCACTGCCCTATCGAGTACCCTCACCGCGCGTCTGAGCACGATGTTCGTGGGAGTCGGGAAGCGCAGCGGCAGCGAGAACGGGCTGCGCGCCTTCTTCACCACGACCTCAAGTGCATCCAGCGTGGCCTCGGCGAGGTGACGGGCGTCACCCGAGAGGTCTGCACCGAACAGTGCGGCACCCACGACCTCGAGGGTGAGGTGCATCATCGCCTCGTCGACATCGACCACCTCACCGTCGCGCTCGGCCCAACGATCGACGAGTCGGTCGACCGCGTCGCGCACGTGGGTCGCCACGAGTTCGAGTGAGGCGTGATGGAACGCGGGCTGCACCAGCCGCCGTTGTGGCCGCCAGGCCTCGGTGTCGGCGGTGAGCAGACCCTCCCCGGTGACCAGTGAGAGGGTCGTGTACTGCAAGGTGCGTTTGCCATACCCCTTGGCATTGGTGACCAGTACCCGGCGCACAGCCTCGGGGTCCGTCACCAGGTAGGTGGGCGGCGACGGGATCGGAAACTGCAGCACGTCGCCGTAGGCCTCGCGCATCTGGGCCAGGAAGGCCAGGGGATCGCGACGGATCAGCCCGATCGAGCGCATCATCACGCCACCGGCGGGGCCTGGGGCCGTGGGTGCGGCGGGCCGCGGGATCTTCACACCCGATCATCTCAGCCCTGGTCGAGGCAGCCGCGGCGAGGCAGCCGCTTAGGTGACCGGCTCGAGCCGGATCACGATCGCCTTGCTCGTGGGGGTGTTGCTGCCCTCGGCAACACTGTCGAGCGGCACGAGCACATTGGCCTCGGGGAAATATGCTGCGGCGCACCCCCGGGTGGTGGGGTAGGACACGACGCGGAACCCCGGGGCCCGGCGTTCGCCATCGACCCACTCGCTGACGATGTCGACGTAGGACTCGTCCGCGATGCCCAAGGCGATGAGATCGTCGGGATTGACGAACACCACGCGACGGCCGTTCTTGATACCCCGGTTGCGGTCGTCGAGTCCATAGATCGTGGTGTTGAACTGATCGTGGCTGCGCAGAGTCTGGAGCAGGAGACGGCCCTCGGGGATCTCCAGCGGACGCAACTCGTTCACCGAGAACTGCGCGAACCCATCCGAGGTGTCGAATCGCCTCTCATCGCGCGGACCGTGCGGCAGCATGAACCCACCCGGACGGGCCAGCCGGTTCTCGAAGTCCTCGAAACCCGGGACAACAGCCTCGATGTGCTTGCGCACGTTCGCGTAGTCGGAGGTCATGCCCTCCCAGTCCGCAGCGTCCGGCAGGAGTCGCGCGCCCAGCTGAGCCACGATGTCGACCTCCGAACGCAGGTGCTCGGACGCCGGCTGGAGCCGGCCGCGCGAGGAGTGCACGAGAAGCATGGAGTCCTCGACCGACACGAGTTGCTCGCGACCCCGGGTGCGGTCGCGGTCGGTGCGCCCGAGGGTCGGGAGGATCAGGGCCCGACGGCCGGTGACAGTGTGTGAACGGTTGAGCTTGGTCGAGACCTGCACCGAGAGTGCCGTGCGACGCATCGCTGCCTCGGTGACATCGGAATCGGATGAGGCCCGTACGAAGTTGCCACCGAGGGCGAAGAACACGCGCACGGCACCATCGCGCATCGCGCGGATCGAATCCACCGTGTCGAGCCCGTGCACACGCGGCGGCTCGAACTCGAAGTGCGCACCGAGGCGGGTCAGCCACTGGTCGGGCATCTTCGGGGAGATGCCCATTGTGCGATCACCCTGCACATTGGAGTGCCCGCGAACCGGGCACACGCCGGAACCAAGGCGTCCGATATTCCCTTGTAGGAGAAGGACATTGACGAACTCACGGATCGTCGCCACGGCATCGCGGTGCTGTGTCACACCCATGGCCCAAGAGATCACGACCGATTTAGCCGTGCGAATCTCCTCCGCCAGGGCAACGATGTCATCCCATGCCAGGCCCGTCGCGCGAATCACGGTGTCGCGCTCGACGGCTCGCACATGGGCGGCATAGGCGTCGAACCCACTCGTGTGTTGGGCGATGAAGGCGTGATCGAGCACGGTTCCCGGTGCGGCGTCCTCGGCCTCGAGGATCAGCTGACCCACAGCCGCGAACAGCGCCTGGTCGCCACCGAGTCGGATCTGCAGGAAGCGGTCGGCGATCTCGGTGCTGCGTCCGACGTAGGCTCCGGGCTTCTGCGGGTTCGCGAAGGCGAGCAACCCGGCCTCGGGCAGCGGGTTTACCGCAACGATGCGGGTGCCGGTGCTCTTGGCCTTCTCGAGTGCGGTGAGCATCCGAGGGTGGTTGGTGCCAGGGTTCTGGCCGCAGATGACGACCAGCCCAGCAGCGTCGAGTCCCTCGAGGGTGACCTCGCCCTTGCCGATGCCGAGGGTCTGCGTCAATGCGGTACCACTGGACTCATGGCACATGTTCGAACAGTCCGGCAGATTGTTGGTGCCGAACATCCGCGCAACGAGTTGGTAGAGGAACGCGGCTTCGTTACTCGTGCGGCCTGAGGTGTAGAAGACGGCCTCATCCGGGGATGCCAGCGCACCCATCTCCTCGGCGATCACCGAGTAGGCCTCATCCCAGGTGATCGGCTCGTAGTGGGCGGCCCCCTCACGCAGCAGCATCGGCTCGGTGAGCCGACCCTGCTGGCCGAGCCAGTAGTCGCTGCGCTGGCCAAGGTCGGCAACCGAGTGCTCGGCGAAGAAGGCACGGTCCACCCGTCGCGGCGTGGCCTCCTCTGCGATCGCTTTGACCCCGTTCTCGCAGAACTCGAGCTTGTGCCGGGTGTCGGGGTCGGGCCACGCACAACCCGGGCAGTCGAAACCATCCTTCTGGTTGACAACCCTCAACAGGGTCGCGCCACGTCGCAACCCGAGTTTGGTGAGCAGTTCATGGGTGAGGCTCAGTACCGCCTTGTTTCCCACGCCCGATGTAGCGGGGGCGCTGACACTGGGCCGGTCCTGCGCAAGATCCTCGCGCGGTGCCCGCTTCACCATGATGCGACATCCTTCATGCTCGTGAGGCGCTCGGCGCCGGAGTAGATATTGAGGCGACCCTCGCGCACGAATGCGGCAAGGGTGATGCCACAGGCCTGGGCGATCTCGACCGACAGTGACGTGGGTGCCGACACCGAGGCCACCACCGGGATACCCGCCATCGCTGCCTTCTGCACGATCTCGAACCCCGCTCGCCCGCTCACGACCAGAACGTCCGCCGACACCGCGTGCATCACCGCATGTCCGATGACCTTATCGACCGCGTTGTGGCGCCCGACATCCTCACGGACAACCATGATCTCGCCGGCAGCAGTGGCGAGGGCCGCCGCGTGGAGCCCGCCCGTGCGACGAAACACACTCTGGCGCTCGCGCATGTGATCAGGTAGCGAGGCGAGAACCTCAGGGTCGAGGCTCACCGACCGCGTGACGCGCGGTGCGGCCGCCACAATCGCCTCGATCTCATCGCGGCCGCAGAGCCCGCATGCACTCGAGGGGGTCGACACGCGGCCGAGTCGGCCGTGGTCGATGCTCACATGCTCAGCGAGGACCACCGTGACGTCGTTGGCCGCGGCCCGTCGACCATCGCGGCAGGGACGCACCGTCAGCAGGTCCTGGGTCACGCGCACCACACCCTCGCCGACCGCGAGACCAGCAGCCAGCTCGAGATCGTGCCCCGGGGTGCGCATCGTGGAGCCGAGCAGATGTTGGAGCCCGCGCTGCTCGAGGTGAACCCGCAGCGGCTCCTCGACCACCACGAAGTCCGCCCGGTCGTCGGGGGCCGACGGGCCGTACCTGACGACGCGAACACGAGCGGCCATCGAGGCTGCCGGGCTGCGGGAATCAGGCATGGGGCAACCTTACCGGCCCTTGTGGGCCATGACCGCGGGCGTGGCCCCGCCACACGCGAGCGGCACGGACCCTATTGGGTCCGTGCCGCGTCCTCGCGAGCGAATGAATCGCTCAGGCGTTCTTGCCCGGAGGGGGCGTGCGTCGCGCCCGCTCTTTGGTCTTTCCGAACAGTGACGCGATCGAGAAGATCGGGTCGTACTTCTTGTCGGCGACGCGCTCCTTCAGCGGGATGATCGCGTTGTCGGTGATCTTGATGTGCTCGGGGCACACATCGGTGCAGCACTTGGTGATGTTGCAGTAGCCCAGACCGTGCTCCTGGACAGCGACCTCACGGCGATCGACGGTGTCGAGCGGGTGCATGTCGAGTTCGGAGATGCGCATGAGGAATCGCGGCCCCGAGAAGGACGTCTTGTTCTCCTCGTGGTCACGCACCGCGTGGCAGGTGTCGTTGCACAGGAAGCACTCGATGCACTTGCGGAACTCCTGGCTGCGCTCGACGTCGACCTGCGCCATCCGGTAGTCGCCCGGCTCAAGGTCCGCGGGCGGCGAGAACGCCGGAACCATGCGGGCCTTCTCGTAGTTGTATGACACGTCGGTGACGAGGTCACGAATCACGGGGAAGGTACGCATCGGCGTGATGGTGATGGTCTCGTCCTCGGCGAATGTACTCATGCGCGTCATGCACATCAGTCGCGGACGGCCGTTAATCTCGGCGCTGCAGGAGCCACACTTGCCGGCCTTGCAGTTCCAGCGAACAGCAAGATCGGGCGCGTCGGTCGCCTGGAGACGGTGGACGATGTCGAGAACGACCTCGCCCTCGTTGACATCGACGGAGAAGTCCTCGAGACCTCCGCCTGACTTATCTCCGCGCCAGACCTTGAATCGTGCTTTGTAGCCCATCAGTGCGCACCCTTCGGGAGCTCGGCCTCGGTCAGGTACTTCTTCAGTTCATCGACGTCGAACAGGTCGAGGAGGTCTTCACGCATCGGGACGAGAGGCTGACGAACAATCGCAGCCCCGTCGCCGTCGGCGCGGCACACGATGTTGACCTGGCGCCATTCGGGGCTCATCACCGGGTAGTCCTCGCGGGTGTGACCGCCACGGCTCTCCTGGCGTTCGAGAGCGGCGCGAGCCACGCACTCGGAGACGAGCAGCATGTTCTTCAGGTCGAGTGCGAGGTGCCAGCCCGGGTTGAACGCGCGCCCGCCCTTGACGGTGACATGGGCCACGCGGGCCTTGAAACCCTCGAGCCGCTCGAGTGCCTGCTCGACCTCCGCCTGCGTGCGGATGATCCCCACGAGGTCGTTCATCGATTCCTGGAGCTCGGAGTGGATCGTGTAGGGGTTCTCGCCGCCCTCGGTGGTAAACGGTGCCAGAGCTTCGAGCTCGGCGGCCGCGACCATCGCGTCGGTCACCTGCGGACGACTCTCGCCGAGCGATTCGACGTACTCGGCGGCACCGAGCCCGGCACGGCGGCCAAAGACGAGGAGATCCGAGAGCGAGTTGCCGCCAAGACGGTTCGAGCCGTGCATACCGCCGGAGACCTCACCCGCTGCAAACAGGCCGGGCACCTTCGCCGAGCCGGTGTCGGGCTCGACCTCGACGCCACCCATGACGTAGTGACACGTCGGGCCGACCTCCATCGGAACAGCCGTGATGTCGACGTCGGCCAGTTCCTTGAACTGGTGGTACATCGAGGGCAGCTTCTTGCGGATCGTCTCGGCGGGAAGGCGGCTCGAGACATCGAGGTAGACACCGCCGTGAGGCGTGCCCCGACCGGCCTTGACCTCGGAGTTGATGGCGCGAGCCACTTCGTCACGGGGCAGCAACTCGGGTGGGCGACGGTTGTTGTCGGGGTCGGTGTACCAGCGATCACCCTCTTCGGGGGTGGTCGCGTACTTGTCCTTGAACACGTCCGGGATGTAGTCGAACATGAACCGGGTGCCCTCAGAGTTAGTGAGCACACCGCCGTCGCCGCGCACCGACTCGGTGACCAGGATGCCCTTGACCGAGGGCGGCCAGACCATGCCCGTGGGGTGGAACTGGATGAACTCCATGTTCAAGGTGCTGCCGCCGGCGCGCATGGCGAGCGCGTGGCCGTCGCCGGTGTACTCCCAGGAGTTGCTGGTGACCTTGAAGGACTTGCCGATACCGCCGGTGGCAAGCACCACCGCGGGCGACTCGAACAGGACGAAGTCGCCCGTCTCGCGGAAGTAGCCGTAGGCACCCGCGATCGCGCCGGACTCGTCAGTGAGTAGGCGTGTGATCGTGCACTCGGCGAAGACCTTGATGTGCGACTCGTAGTCGCCGGTGGCGTGGAAGTCCTCCTGCTGCAGCGAGACGATCTTCTGCTGCAGGGTGCGGATCAGCTCAAGGCCGGTGCGGTCGCCGACGTGGGCGAGGCGGGGGTACTCGTGTCCGCCGAAGTTCCGCTGGCTGATCTTGCCCTCGGGCGTGCGGTCGAAGAGGGCTCCGTAGGTCTCGAGCTCCCAGACACGCTGCGGCGCCTCCTTGGCGTGGAGTTCGGCCATGCGCCAGGAGTTGAGGAACTTTCCGCCCCGCATCGTGTCGCGGAAGTGGACCTGCCAGTTGTCCTTGGAGTTCACATTGCCCATGGCCGCGGCAATACCACCCTCAGCCATGACGGTGTGGGCCTTGCCGAACAGCGACTTGCACACGATGGCGGTGCGCTTGCCATGGCTGCGCGCCTCGATAGCCGCGCGGAGGCCAGCTCCGCCGGCTCCGATCACGACAACGTCGTAGGAGTGGCGCTCGAGGTCGGTCATGGATGTCCTTTTCCGCAAGTCACGCTGGTCGAACAGAGGTGAGTGTCTAGAAGAACGTGAGGTCGGAGATCCGACCCGAGGCGAGAAGGTAGACGTAGAAGTCGGCCAGCACCACGGTGCACAACGAGATCCAGGCCCACTGCATGTGGCGCGTGTTCAGCTTCGAGATCAAGGTCCACATGCGGTAGCGCAGCGGGTGCTTGGAGAAGTGGGTGATGCGCCCGCCGACCGCATTGCGACATGAGTGGCACGACAGGCTGTACATCCACAGGCACACAGCGTTGGCGACGAGGATCACGGTGCCCAGACCCATGTGGCCCCACTGGCCCTCAGAGTTGCGGAAGGCGATGATCGCATCCCACGTGAGGACCACGTTCAGCAGGAGTCCGAGGTAGAAGGCGTAGCGGTGACCGTTGTTGAGGATCAGCGGGAGGCGACGCTCGCCGGTGTACTTCCCGTGGGGCTCGGCGACGGCGCACGCGGGCGGCGAGAGCCAGAACGACCGGAAGTAGGCCTTGCGGTAGTAGTAGCAAGTGAACCGGAAGGCCAGCGGGATCCAGGCCGTGAGCAGCGCGGGTGACAGCGCCCACCACGAGACGAACCCATCACCGAAGCCCGACCCCGGCACGCAGGTGGTGGTGATACACGGGGAGTAGTACACGGAGATGTACGGCTCGGCGAAGTAGTACTGGTTGCTGAAGACCCGCCAGCCCGAATAGACCACAAACGCGGTCAACGCGAGGAATGTCAGAAGCGGCGCTATCCACCAACGGTCGGTGCGCAGGGTCTTGACCCCGATCTGCGCTCGTCCCGGTGATTCGATGCCGGTCGTGGCCATGCGGCTTCCTGCCTGTCTTTCGTCGGTCCAGTGGTCCGGGGTGAGTGTGTCAGGTGAGGGGGGTCCGCGCCGAGCCCTGGAGGCGCCCTTCCGGCGTGACCTGTGCCACAGGGCAGATGCAGGGAGTCTCGTCCGAGCACGTGGGCCACCCCGTTGCCCACCTCGATAGCCTGCACCCATGAGCGCCACACGGCCAGCCGAGGGGACACCGAGTCCGACTCCCGACGGCGAGGACGACCGGCGCCGAGCCGAGTCGATCTCGCTCGCGACCGACCTGATCCGCGTCGACTCCACCAACGGTAACGAGACCGCGGTGACCGATCTCATTGCCGCCTATCTCGAATCCAATGGCGTCGAGGTCGAGATCGTGGCACGCGACCCCGCGAGGGCCAACCTCCTCGCTCGCATCGCCGGAACGGGTGGCGGGCCGTCGCTCGCCTTCGTCGGGCACAGCGACGTCGTCCCCGCCGACCCTCGCGACTGGACGCACCCACCCTTCGCCGGAGTCCTCGACGATGACGGCTACCTGTGGGGACGCGGCGCGGTCGACATGAAGAACGAGGTGGCCGCACGGGCCGCGGCGCTCGCCTCCCTGGCTCGCTCGGGCTGGCGTGGCCGCGGCGACCTGCTCCTGCTCATCGTCGCCGACGAGGAGGACGGCTCGGCCGAGGTCGGCATGAACTGGCTGGTCAACGAGCGGCCGGACATCGCCACCGACTTCGCCCTCAACGAGGGTGGCGGCCTCCCGTTCGCCCTGCGCGACGGTCGACTGGTCGTCGAGGTGGCCGTGGGCGAGAAGGGCACCTGCCCCATCAGGGTCGATGCGCACGGCGAGGCCGGCCACGCGTCGATGCCGACACTCGGGCAGAACGCGGTGCCCCTGCTCGGTGAACTCCTGCGCCGCATCGGCCAAGGCCAGGCCGAGCCGATCGACCACCCTGCCGTCCGCTCAATGCTCGCGGCACTGCTCGGTGACGACGCCGTGCACCGGCTCGGCCTGAGGGAAGCACTGCGCGAGGCCTCGGCCCTGCACCCGATGTGGGAGCACGCGATTCCGGCGATCGCCGGTACGACGATGGCCCCGACAATCCTTCATGGATCTCTCGCCCGCAATGTCATGCCCGCGCGTGCCGCCGTCGAGATCGACTGCCGCACCCTCCCAGGGACCACAGTCGAGGAGGTACTTGCGGCGGTGCGACTGCGGCTCGGCGACGACGTCTCCTATGAACTCTCGCTCGCTGAGCCCCCTGTGCACGGCAATGCGTCCGAGGCCGCGGGCCCGCTTTGGGAGGTCATCCGCGACTACGTCACCGACCGTCTCGCCGCCGAGCCCCTGCCAGTGCTGTGCACCGGGTTCACCGACTCCGTGCACCTCCGACGGGAGTTCGCCACGGTGGCCTACGGATACAGCCCGTTCCTGAGCACCCCCACCGACATCGTCGAGGCCGGCTTCCACAACAAGGACGAGCGGATCCATGTCGCCGACATCGCGCTCGCCAGCGACTTCCATGTACACGCCGCGAGGAAACTGCTCGGCTAGTTGATCGTGTGAACGAACAGCCCACTCGCGAGCTTGGGCTCGAACCACGTCGACTTCGGCGGCATCACCATTCCGGCGTCGGCCACGACGACGAGTTCGTGAGTCGAGGTCGGGAACAGTGTGAACCCGACCTCGGCCGCGCCCGAGGACACCAGTCGCTCGATCTCGGCAGTGCCGCGGATACCCCCGACGAACGCGATGCGCTCGTCGGTGCGGGGGTTCTCGATGCCCAGCAATGGCGCGAGCACGCGTTCCTGCAGCACCGAGACGTCGAGGCAGCCCAACTCGTCGCCCTCGTCGACCACCTCGTCGCGCGCGGTGGCGACGTACCACTGACCCGCGAGATGCACCCCGAATTCATGGCGACGACGTGGCAGCACTGCCACCGGTGACTCAACGATGTCGAAGTGCTCGCCCATTGCCTCGAGGAAGCTCGCTGGCGTGCGGCCGAGGAGGTCGGCCACGACGCGGTTGTAGGCCATGACATGCACCGAATCAAGCGGGAAGATCACGGCCATGAAGGCGTCGTGTTCACCGCTCGCGTCCACCCGCTGCGCATGGACGCGCGACGCCGCCGCGCTGCGGTGGTGCCCGTCGGCGACATAGAGATCTCCAGTGGCGGCCAGGGCCAGGCGCAGCGCGCCGACCTCAGCGGGATCATCGACGACCCAGACGGTGTGCGAGATCCCGTCCCGTGAGACGAGGTCGACCGCCGGCTCGCGCGCGGTGACCTGGGCCAGCACTGCGTCGACATCGGCCGACCGCCTCGAGATCAGGAACACCGGCTCGTCCTGTGCGTCGAGGGCGTCAATGTGACGGACGCGGTCGAGCTCCTTGTCGGGTCGGGTGTACTCGTGGATGCGAATCCGCTGGGCGTCGTAGTCGGCGACCGCGACCACAGCCACGACCCCGACCTGGACGACACCGCCCATCACCTGGCGGTAGACCGAGTAGGTCGGCACCTCGTCGCGAACGAGAACGCCGCGGGCCTGGAACTCCTCGAGATTGCGTCGGCCCTGGGCGTAGACCTCGTCGGCATGGGCGTCGAGGCTCGACGGAAAGTCGATCTCGGGGCGCGAAATGCGCAGAAAGGAGTCGGGATCGCCAGCGGCATAGGCTCGCGCCTCTTCGACATCGACCACGTCATAGGGCGGTGACACGAGTCTGGGGGCGAGCTCGGGCTGGGGGCGCAGGGCGCGGAAGGGGCGTACGTCGACCACGGTGTCGATCTCCTCGTCTTGTCGCGGCGAACATACCCGGTGAGATACAGGCCAGAACGACGCGCGGGCCAGCCCTAGAACGTGTCGAGGTGCACGGTTGGCTGCGCGGCGGCGTGATCGGCGAGCACCTGAATCCCGTTGCGGATACCGCCCACGAGATCGCCCGCCGAGAACGAGGAGGTCATCGCGAGCGCGGCGAGGGCGCACGATCGATCAGTGAGTCGAGCCGCGGCCCGAGTGCCTGTGACGATCTCAAGGACGCGTGAGCCAGGGTCGATCGCAATCAGCACGGTGTCCGAGGCGCGCACGCCCTCGGCGGCGAGTGCATCCTCGGCGCTGGTGCGACCCTCGGCCAAGCCGCCGACACGGAGGCGGAACGAGAGCCCGGAGGCGGCATCCGCAGACGCGAGCAGGTGCGCGAGCTCGGCGCGCTGCTCAGACGTGAATCCGTCACCAGGTTGCACTGGCACCCCCGGCTGACTCGTTCGTGGGTGGCTCGCTGCCGATCGCCGCAGGTGCGGCGTCCGCAGCCGGCGATCCGCCTAGTGCGACCGGGTCACCCGACCACACCTCGGGGGCTCCCGTGCGCCCGGCGCGGGTCCAGCCGGGCGCAGCGACGAGGAGCCACACAAGGGCAACGACGAGGATCGGGATCCCCGCGAAGATCAGCAAGACCTGACCAATAGACATCGGGTCGCCGGAATCCCCGCGGTCCTCGGCCATCGCGGGGTTCGCCATGAGGACGAACGCAACGAGGGAAACGAACGCAGCGGCAGCGGCGCGCGTGCGGATGTGGACGCGGGGGGACGTAGTCATGAGGGTGATCTTACGTTCGATCCACTGGCGATGTGGCTCACAAGCCGGTTCAGCAACTCGATCCCAGGGAGGTCCTCGAGAAGCACGACCCGACCGGCCGCGTCGGTGAGCGGAACCCGCCAGTTGGGGTACTCCTGGTCGGTACCGGGCTGGTTCTGGGCCCGACGATCACCGACGGCATCGGCGAGAGAGATCGCAAGCAGCCTGGCCGGTGTCATGGCGAGATAGCGGTGGAGCGCCTCGACGATGCCGTCAACATCCCCTGCCCCCATGGTGTACCCGGTGTCCGCGTCGGCGTGCTCGTCCGCAAGCAAACCCGCCGCCGCAAGTGCGCCCGTCCACGCCTCGAGGGTGCGTCGATGTCCCGCGAGCTCGTCGTCGTAGGACGTGGCCAGCAACCCGAGCTCGTGACGCAGGCGCACGTGCTCCCCCTCGAGGTACCCGGCCGTAGGGGGAAGGTCGTGGGTCGTCACGCTCGCGAGTGCGAGCTCCCGCCAGTGCTCGGGGGCCCGAGGGGTGCCGTCGGCCTCGTTCTCAAACCACAGGATCGACGTGCCGAGCACACCTCGGTCGCGCAGGACGTCCTGCACCCATGACTCGACAGTGCCGAGGTCCTCCCCGATCACGACCGCGCCGGCCCGCTGCGCCTCGAGCGCCAGGATTCCCACGAGGGCGTCGTGGTCGTAACGGACGTAGGTGCCCTGACCCGAGGACATGCCTCGGGGTATCCACCACAGCCGGAACAACCCCAGGACATGGTCGACACGGATTCCACCGGAATGCCTCAGCACCGTGCGCAACATGTCTCGGTAGGGCACAAACCCTTGTTCTGCAAGGGAATCGGGGCGCCACGGTGGTTGCGACCAGTCTTGCCCGATCTGGTTGTACATGTCCGGCGGAGCGCCCACCGCAATCCCGCGCGCGAGCACATCGCGCAGCGCCCAGGAGTCGGCGCCCTCGGGGTGAACGCCGACGGCGAGGTCGTGCATGATCCCGATCGACATCCCCGACTCGCGTGCGGCGGCTTGTGCCGCGGCCAGTTGCGCGTCGAGCGCCCACTGGCACCACGTGTGGAAATCGACGAGCCCAGCCAGCGTCTCTCGAGCGAGCGAGGCGGCCGCGCCATGCGGATCGGCGAGATCTATGGGCCACGACGCCGGCTGGCCATAGGTATCGGCGAGCGCGCACCACAGGGCGAAGTCCGCGAGGCCCTCTCCCTCCCTCTCACGGAAAGCCTCATAGGCAGCAGAGCGTTCGGAGGTCAATGGGACGCGGTGAACGAGCTCGAGCGCGCGCCTCTTCGCCGCCCAGACGCGATCACGATCAAGCAATTCGGGCGAGGCGTTCATCGGCCTCACTGAGCCCGCGAGCGAGTCGCACTCGACGCGGTCGAGGTCAGCGAGTTGGGCGAACTCAGGGATCGCCTCAACCCGAAGGTAGATGGGGTTGGCGAACCGGCGAGTCACCGGGAGATAGGGCGACGGCGCCATCGGGGGCACGGGCGAGGCCGCATGAAGTGGGTTGACAAGGACGAAGTCGGCACCGAGATCGCGGCCACTCCATTGCGCAAGCTCGGAGAGGTCGGAGAGATCGCCGAGCCCCCAGGACTGATGCGATCGCACCGAGTACAACTGCGCGGCGAAGCCCCAACCCCTACTACGGGTGAGGCGCTCCGGTAGTTCGAGGTGGTGCGGTGTGATCACCAGACTCGTCGAGGCCTGCTCGGCTGCTGCCGCCGTGATCTCGACCCCGAGGCGGTGCCACCCCGTGGGCAGGTCGTTTGGGAGTGCGAACGTCGCCTCGCCCACCATCGCGCCATCGACCTCCACAGGGTCGACCCACCGATCGACCTGCGAGAGATCGATCCGCGCGCCGCCATCCTCGAGATCGACCCACATCCGCACACCCGCGCCATGCGGGACATGCACCCACGCCGTGGATTCCTCATCCTCGCGCCGGACGTACACCGGCGCCAGGGTTCTGCGCCAATCTCGAAGCAGGTGCTCGGCTTTCGCGGCAGCCACCTGCTCGGCGGTGCCAGCCTCGACGTCGAGGGCCGCGAGCACCGCGACGACCGTCTCCTCCGACACGTCGTGGTGCTGGCCCGCCTGATCCCAGAACTCGGTCGCCACACCATGTGCCGCCGCGAGCTCGGCGAGGTCGATGTTCACGAACTCATCCTGTCGGGTGGAATGTCGCCGCACCACTGACCCTGCACTGCGGTGACACACCACACTCCGAGGGTCCACGCCCGGGGCCCGTCGCACTCCTAGGGTGATCGAGTGCCGACATATCCCGATGCCCCGCGCCTCGACCTCGTCGAGGATCTCCACGGCCGGCTCGTCGCCGACCCCTACCGGTGGCTCGAGAAGTCCGATGACGAACGCACGGTTGAGTGGTCCGCCGCGCAGTCCGCGCTCTTCGCAGCGGAATCGGACGAGTGGACCACCGTCGACCACTTCCGCGCGCGCGTCGGCGAGCTACTGTCGGCCGGCGGCATCTCACCGCCCTACTTCCGCGACGATCGCTGTTTCTTCATGCGGCGCACCGGGGATCAGCAGTTTGCCGTGCTCTGGACGATCGACCCTGACGGCACCGAGCGGATCCTGCTCGACCCCATGGCGATCGATCCGAGTGGCCTCACCACCCTCGACTCCTGGCAGCCGAGCAAGGAAGGCCACCTGCTGGCCTACCAGCTGTCCGAGGGCGGCACCGAGGAGTCGATCGTCCGGGTGATGGATGTCGTCACCGGCGAGGTCGTCGACGGCCCGATCGACCGGGCCCGCTACTCCCCCATCGCCTGGCTCCCGGGCGGCGAGTCGTACTACTACGTGCGCCGGCTCGACCCGGCATTGCTGCCCGAGGATGAACAGCAGTTCCACCGCCGCGTGTGGCTGCACCGCGTGGGCACCGACCCCGACACCGACGTCATGGTGTTCGGCGATGGCCTCGTCGCCACCAACTACTACGGCGCATCCGTGAGCCGCGACGGACGCTGGCTCCAGATCTCAAGCTCGGAGGGCACCGAGCCCCGCAACGACCTGTGGATCGCCGACCTCACCACGTCCTCCCCCGAGGCGCCGCTGCTGGTCGAGGTGCAGATCGACGTCGATGCCCAGACCTCCCTGCACTTCGGGCGCGACGGGCGCGCCTACATCTCCACCGACCGCGACGCACCCCGAGGTCGCATCGCCGTTGCCGACCCCACCACCCCGACCATCGAGCACTGGGTCGATCTCATCCCCGAAGACCCCGACGCCGTCGTCGAGGACTACGCGATCCTCGACGGCGACGACCTCGAGCGCCCGCTCCTGGCCGTGTCGTGGACCAGGCACACCGTCGGAGATCTCACGCTGCACGACCTCGCCACGGGCGAGTTCGTCGGACGCATCCCCCTGCCCGGGGTCGGCACACTGGGGGGCCTCGTCGAGCGCCCCGACGGCGGCCCGATGATCTGGTTCGTCTACACCGACTACACGACGCTGCCCAACGTCTACTCCTATGACGCGCGCACCGGTGAGGTTGCCCTGTACGCCTCACCTCCCGGCACGGTCGAGGTGCCTCGCGTGCACAGTCGACAGGTCACCTACACCTCGGCCGACGGCACCGAGGTACGCATGTTCGTGCTCTCCCCCACCGAGATCCCCGACCGGCCGCGGCCCACAATCCTCTACGGCTATGGCGGTTTCGGGATCTCGATGCAGCCGGGCTACTCAGCCACGATGCTCGCGTGGGTCGAGGCCGGAGGCGTGTATGCCGTCGCGGGCATCCGCGGCGGCGGCGAAGAGGGCGAGGACTGGCACCGCGACGGCATGCTCGGCAACAAGCAGAATGTCTTCGACGACTTCCACGCCGCGGCCCAGTGGCTCACCGACGAAGGCTGGACTTCGCGCGAGCACCTCGCAGTGTCCGGCGGCAGCAACGGCGGGCTACTTGTCGGCGCAGCCCTCACGCAACGCCCCGACCTCTACGGCACCGTGGTCTGCATGGCTCCACTGCTGGACATGGTGCGCTACGTGACCTCGCAGCTCGGGCCTACCTGGACGGTGGAGTACGGCGACCCCGCCGTGCCCGAGGAGCTCGACTGGCTGCTCAGCTATTCCCCCTACCACCACGTGATGGAGGGCGTCGACTACCCAGCCACATTGTTCATGGTGTTCGACAACGACACCCGCACCGACCCCATGCACGGACGCAAGCTGTGCGCCGCGCTCCAACACGCCTCCAGCGGCACCCGGCCGATCCTCATCCGCGCCGCGAGCGATGTGGGTCACGGGGCCCGCTCGGTCTCGAAGTCGGTCGAGGAGAGTGCGGAGATGCTCGCCTTCACCGCGCGTTGGACCGGTCTGCGACTGTCCTGACCTAGGCTTCCAGCCATGCACCCTTTGCTGGCCGCCACGAACGTGGATTCGATCAGACTCCAGATCGGCGCATGGCTCTCGACGAATGCGCTCGTGATCATCGTCACGGTTGCGTTGTCGTTCCTGCTCTGGTGGCTTCTCGTGCGGATCATCCACCGCATCACCAACAACGCCAAGGGTCGCCTGCGAGAGGAACGCCCCGGACAGGCGCGGGCCGCCGAGCACACCCAGGAACTCACCTCGGTGCTCATGGGCGCGCGTCGCGAACAGCGTGCGGAAGCCATGGGCCAGCTGCTCAAGAGCACCGCGACGTTCACCGTGTTCGGGGTTGCATCGCTCGTCGTCCTCGCACAGATCGGCGTGAATCTCGGTCCGCTCCTGGCAAGTGCGGGCGTCATCGGCGTGGCGCTCGGGTTCGGCGCGCAGACGATGGTGAAGGACTTCCTCTCGGGGATCTTCCTCGTACTGGAGGACCAATACGGCGTGGGCGACTTCGTCGATCTCGGTCCGGCGATCGGCACGGTTGAGGAGGTCACGCTCCGGGTCACGCGCGTGCGCGACATGTCGGGAATCGTCTGGTACGTCCGCAATGGCGAGATCCTGCGAGTCGGAAACCGTTCGCAGGGCTGGACTATGGCCGTTGTCGACGTTCCTATCGCGTACAACGAAGATCTCGACCGGGTACGGCGGATCGTCGAGGAAGTCGGGGCCGCGATGGACGCCGATCCCTCGTACGACGCGATCCTGTTCGGCACTCCGATCTATGCGGGTGTCGAGAGCGTCAGTGGCGATGCCGTGTTCATCCGCATCACGGCCAAGGCGGCACCGGACCAGCAGATGGTCGCGGCGCGCGCGTTGCGCGAACGCGTCAAGCTCGCCTTCGACGCCGCCGGGGTACGCGTCCCGGTTCTGCAACGTGGCACCCTCCCCGGCCCCACAGGATCATCGGGCTCCTCCGGATACGGCTCCACCGGTAACACGCCCCGCGTGTGAGGCCACCACGCCTTGGGCGTGCGACCTCGGCCTCCCCACTGCAGACTAAGACCATGCGCTGTTTGGTCACCGGGGCGACCGGCTACATCGGCGGGCGCCTCGTGCCCGAACTGCTCGCCGCCGGCCACGAAGTCCGAGTCTTGGCGCGCCATCCCGAGCGCCTCGCCGACCGCACGTGGGTGGGCGACGTCGAGGTGGTCGCGGGAGACGCCGGCAACCCGGACTCCGTCAAGGCATCCCTCGAGGGGATCGACGCCGCTTACTACCTGCTCCACTCACTTATGAGTGGCGTGGGCTACGACGAGGTCGAGCGCCACATCGCCCGCCTGTTCGCGTCCAATGCGCGCGATCAGGGAGTCAAGCGGATCGTCTACCTGGGCGCCCTCCAACCAGACATCGCCCCTGAATCCCTCAGCCGGCACATGCGCAGTCGCCGGGAGGTCGGCGAGATCCTGCTCGCCAGTGGCGTCCCCACCGCCGAACTGCGAGCCGCCGTCATCATCGGGAGCGGCTCAGTGAGTTTTGAGATGGTGCGCTATCTCAGTGAGCGACTTCCGGTGATGGTCACCCCGTCGTGGGTGCGCACCCCCACCCAGCCGATGGCAATCCGGGATGTCCTCTACTACCTCGTCGCCGCTGCCGGCCTGCCGCCTGAGGTAAATCGCACCTTCGAACTCGGTGGGCCCGATGTCATGAGCTACGAGGGCATGATGCGCGGCTTCGCCCAAACGGCGGGGCTGCGCAAGCGCCTCGTGCTGCCGATGCCGGTGCTCACCCCGCGCCTCTCAAGCAGGTGGGTGGGCCTGATCACGCCGGTCCCGCGCGCGATGGCGAAGCCGCTTGTCGAGAGCCTGACCATGCGCACCGTCTGCCATGAGCACGACATCGCCCAGTACATCCCCGATCCACCCGAGGGGCTCGTGCCCTACGAGCGCGCGGTCCACCTCGCATTGAGCAAGATCCAACAGGCCGACGTGCACACCACCTGGTCGAGCTCGAGCCTGCCCGGTGCACCGAGCGACCCGCTGCCCTCGGACCCAGACTGGGCAGGCGGCTCGATGTACCTCGATGAGCGCTCAACCGTGGTGCACTCGAGCCCGAACTCGCTCTGGAAGGTGATCGAAGGTCTCGGCGGCGAACGCGGGTACTACTCATTCCCCCTCGCGTGGGCGGCGCGCGGCTGGATCGACCGGTTCTCCGGCGGGGTTGGGCTGGCGCGAGGGCGCCGCGACCCCGATCGGTTGCGCGTGGGCGACCCACTCGACTTCTGGCGCGTCGAGGAGCGAATCCCCGAGCAGTTGCTCAGGCTCCGGGGTGAGTTCCGGATGCCAGGCCTGGCCTGGCTCGAGCTTCGGATCCACACCGAGGGTGGGTCACGAGGTCGGCCCGTGACCGTCTATACCCAGCGGGCACTATTCCACCCGCAGGGCGTTCCCGGACACCTCTACTGGCGAAGCGTCGCCCCGTTCCACGGGATCATCTTCGGATCGATGCTGCGCAATATCCGCGATAGCGCTGAGGCCCTTGATCAGGTCGAGCCACGACGGCTGGCGTCCTAGGCCTGACGAGCGAGCCGGAACAGACGCGGCACAATGGACTCATGTCGCAGCCCACACCGTATGAGCAGATGGGCGGCGCGCCGTTCTTCACAACACTCGTGCACCGGTTCTACGAGGGCGTGGGCGCAGACCCGGCCCTGCGGCCGATGTACCCCGATGCCGACCTCGAGCCAGCCGAGATCAGGCTGCGGATGTTTCTCGAGCAGTACTGGGGCGGACCGACCACCTATTCCGACGAGCGAGGCCACCCTCGACTGCGGATGCGTCACCACCCCTACGTCATCGACGTGGCCGCTCGCGATCGCTGGCTGACCCACATGGGGGCCGCACTTGATCACGCCATCGCGGTTCACGGACTCGACCCCGGCATGGAGCAGGAGTTGCGCGCCTATCTCGTCACAGCGGCAGACGCGATGGTCAATACCGCCGCGGGCTGAGCCACGCACTCGTTCGTGATCGGGCGCTGGGACACCTCTGGGACACATCTCGGACACGCCGGAAATTTAGTTTGCATGAAGCAACTAATCCTGACCAAGATAGCCCCATGGGATTCTCCGCCATCCGCCGCGCCGATCGACGCGCCGCAGGCCGGGGCATAGCCCGCGACCACCCTCGATACAAGTGGGTCGTGCTGACCAACACCACGGTCGGCATGTCGATGGCCACGATCAACGGGTCGATCGTGCTCATCTCTCTCCCGGCAATCTTCCGCGGCATCAACCTCAACCCGCTCGACCCGGCCAATGTGAGCTACCTGCTCTGGATGCTGACGGGGTTCCTGCTCGTCTCGGGCATGCTCGTCGTCACATTCGGGCGGCTCGGCGACATCATGGGCCGGGTTCGGATCTACAACCTCGGCTTCCTCGTGTTCGCCTTCGCCTCCGTCGCACTCTCGCTCGTACCCTGGCAGGGAGGCGCAGGTGCACTCTGGCTCATCGGATGGCGCGCAGTTGAGGCTGTCGGGGCTGCGATGCTGCTGGCCAACGCCACGGCCATCCTCACCGACTCCTTCCCTGTCCGTCAGCGGGGTATGGCGCTAGGGGTCAATCAGATCGCGGTGATCTCCGGATCGTTCCTCGGCCTCATCATCGGGGGCGTGGTCTCGCAGTGGCACTGGCGAGCGGTCTTCTGGGTCACGGTCCCGGTTGGGGTGCTCGGCGCCATCTGGGCGTACACGTCCCTGCACGAGATCGGCGAACGCCACAAGGGGCGAATCGATATCCCGGGGAACATCTCCTTCGCGCTGGGGCTCGGGCTCATACTCGCCGGGGTCACCTACGGCGTGCAGCCCTACGGCGGCAATCCCATGGGGTGGACGAATCCCTGGGTGCTGTCCGCGCTCATCGGGGGCCTCGCCCTACTCGCGGCCTTCGTCGCCATCGAGTCGCGTGTCCTCGATCCGATGTTCGATCTCACCTTGTTCCGAATCCGAGCTTTCACCTTTGGCAACCTCGCGGGGTTGATGGCAGCTGTGTCCCGCGGGGGCATGCAGTTGGTGCTCATCATCTGGCTGCAGGGCATCTGGCTGCCCGCACACGGATACTCATTCGACAGCGCACCCCTATGGGCCAGCGTGTTCCTACTCCCCCTCACTGTGGGATTCCTGGTCGCAGGGCCCGTCTCGGGATGGCTTAGCGATCGTTTCGGGGGCCGCCCGTTCGCCGTCGCCGGAGCGGTCATCTCGGTGCTGGCCTTCATAGGGTTGACCCTCGTGCCCGTCGACTTCCCTTACCCCGAGTTTGCGCTTCTGATCTTCTTCAACGGCGTCGGAGCCGGTATGTTCAGCTCGCCCAATGCGACGGTGATCATGAACAGTGTCCCCGCGGCGAGACGAGGCGTTGCCTCGGGGATGCGCATGACGAACTACACCGCGGGGTCGGCGCTCTCGATCGGGGTCTTCTTCTCCCTCCTGGTGATCGGGCTCGCCGGCAGGCTGCCCGCATCGTTGAGCGCAGGGCTCAGCGGCCAGGGGGTGCCGAGCACACTGGCGAACCAGTTGGGGTCAGCCCCGCCGGTTGGCACCCTGTTCTCCGCGTTCCTTGGGATCAACCCACTCGGCACCCTGCTCGAGCCAAGCGGGGTGCTTCATCAGTTGCCGAGTGTGAATGTCGATGCGCTGCTGGGCATCGACCTCTTCCCGTCACTGTTGTCTCGGCCCTTCCAAGATGGGCTCACCCTGGTATTCATCATCGGGGCCTGCATGATGACCATCGCCGCGACGGCATCCTGGCTCACGGGCCACCGCTCGTCGACGTCGAGCGCCACGAGCGGAGAGCGTCTCGGGGAAGAGCCGCGCGACTACCACCTGATCGAGGGCGACCCCACCGCCGACGGCCCGGCCACCACGGCCTCGGACGCGGGCCCACCATCAGGTGATCCCGCCGCCAATCGCCAGCAGGGACTATGACCGCCTCGCCACTCGGTGACGCCGCGGAGATCGAGCGTCTCGCCGCGGCATTGGCGCGGATCACGCGTACGACTCGCCGCCGCACGAAGCTGCCCCTCGGTGCGAGTTCGATCAGCGCCCTTGCCATCGTTGTCGACCAGGGGCCGACACGGCTCGGTGATCTGGCCAAGATCGAGGGAATCACCCCCGCGACACTCTCGCGCATCATCGCGGTGCTCGAGGAGGAGGGATATGCGAGACGGAGTTCGGATGAGTCCGATCGCCGCTCGTCATTCCTCGAGGTCACTCCAGCAGGGCGACGGATGTTGACCAAGGCTCGCAAGGACCGAGCCTTGGTCGTGCGCGCGAGCG
The DNA here is from genome assembly GCA_009697815.1 of Actinomycetota bacterium. Lineage (GTDB taxonomy): Bacteria > Actinomycetota > Actinomycetes > S36-B12 > CAIYMF01 > Longivirga. The sequence continues at coordinate 13,815 of WLRQ01000003.1, read as the reverse complement.
TGGAGCGCCTCACAACCGATGAACGGCAGTTGCTCTCTGCCGCCCTCCCCGCGCTGGAATCACTGGCCGACGCCGGCGAGTGACTGCGCGCACCTAGGAGATCAGCGCAACGTCGGTACCAGGCTCAGGCGCACCGGCCCCGACTCGCTGCGGACGAAGACCTGCCCACCCGGGGTGACGAGCCTCTTCCAACCGGTGGTGGTGGCCGACTCGACCCGCGCCCCCGGATGTGCCAGGAACCCGTGCAGCCGGGCCGCATGCAGTGCACGCATCGGCAGGGCGCCCCACCCAGGGGCATCCCATGTGGCTTCGGCGAGGAGCTCCGCATGGAAGGAGCCGGTGGCGGGAACCGAGAGCCGGAAGGCCGCGACGGCGGCGTCAACTTTGGCTGAGATATCCCCCGCGATCCCGCGTTCGCCCTGGTGCCAATTCACCGTCGGGGGAAGGACAGCTAGTGATGCAGACCCGGTGACAGAGTCGGGGATCACGAGGTCAGAGACGGGGGCAAGGCGTGAGACGTCACCGATCACATCGCGGAGCCGGCCGGCCGACACAGTGGAGTCGAACGGATCAACGACGGCCTCGGCGAGCGGCAGGACCACGAGTGCGAGTACGTCGAGCGGGCTCGGTGAATAGATGCCCACCACACCGCCGCGAGCCTGCAACCGCACCGCGGCGCGCTCGTCCCAGCCCACGACGCGAGCGAGGTATGCCGCGAGGTAGGAGGCCTCGTCCTTGGCCATCCGCAGAGAGGTCATGGGGTGACGCGCGCCGCGTGAGGCGAGGTGCGCCGCGCGCGGCGTCGGATCTGATGTGTCACAGGCTCAGCCGCGCGTGAGCTTGCGGTAGGTCGCGCGATGAGGACGCGCCGCGTCGGCGCCGAGACGCTCGATCTTGTTCTTCTCGTAGGAGTCGAAGTTGCCCTCGAACCAGTACCAGGTGGAGTCGCCCTCATAGGCCAGGATGTGCGTGGCAACGCGGTCGAGGAACCAGCGATCGTGAGAGGTGATCACGGCGCAGCCCGGGAACTCCAAGAGCGCGTTCTCCAGTGAGCCCAGGGTCTCGACATCGAGGTCGTTGGTGGGCTCGTCGAGCAGCAGCAGGTTGCCGCCCTGCTTGAGGGTGAGAGCGAGGTTGAGGCGGTTGCGCTCACCGCCGGAGAGGATGCCCGCGCGCTTCTGCTGATCGGGGCCCTTGAAGCCGAAGGCGGCCACATAGGCCCGGCTCGGCATCTCGACCTGGCCGACCTTGATCCAGTCGAGTCCGTCGGACACGACCTCCCAGAGGGTCTTGTCCGGGTCGATTCCGCCACGGGTCTGATCGACGTAGGAGAGCTTGACGGTCTCGCCGATCCGGAGCTCGCCGGAGTTCGGCATGACGTCCTTATCGTCGCTACCGCCCTCGGCGGCCGCGACGATCATCTTGAACAGCGTGGTCTTGCCGACACCGTTGGGCCCGATCACCCCGACGATTCCGTTGCGCGGCATCGTGAAGGAGAGTTCGTCGATGAGGAGCTTGTCGTCGAAGCCCTTGGTGAGGCCCTTGGCCTCGACGACCAGGCTGCCCAGGCGCGGGCCCGGCGGGATCGCGATTTCGTCGAAGTCCATCTTGCGGGTCTTGTCAGCCTCGTTGGCCATCTCCTCGTAGCGATCGAGGCGAGCCCGGCTCTTGGTCTGGCGGGCCTTGGCGTTCGAACGAACCCACTCGAGCTCATCGGAGAGACGGCGCTTGAGCTTGGCGTCCTTGGCACCTTCTACTTTGAGGCGGTCCTGCTTCTTCTCCAGGTAGGTGGAGTAGTTGCCCTCATAGGGGTAGGCGCGGCCGCGATCGAGTTCGAGGATCCACTGCGCGACATTATCGAGGAAGTAGCGGTCGTGGGTGATGGCGATGATGGTGCCGGGGTACTTCTCGAGGTGCTGCTCGAGCCACTGCACACTCTCGGCGTCGAGGTGGTTGGTGGGCTCGTCGAGGAGGAGGAGGTCGGGCTGCTGGAGCAGCAGCTTGCACAGTGCCACGCGGCGCTTCTCACCGCCGGAGAGCACAGAGACATCGGACTCCGGCGCTGGGCAGCGCAGCGCGTCCATGGCCTGCTCGAGCTGGGAGTCGAGATCCCAGGCGTTGAGGTGGTCGATCTCCTCTTGGAGCTTGCCCATCTCCGCGAGGAGCTTGTCGTAATCGGCGTCGGGCTCCCCGAGTTCGACGCCGATCTCGTTGAACCTGTTGACCTTGGCCATCGTGGGCCCGAGTCCCTCTTGGACGTTCTCGAGAACAGTCTTGGTCTCGTCGAGGTGCGGCTCCTGCGCGAGCATTCCTACGGTGTACCCGGGGCTCAAGATCGCGTCGCCGTTCGAGGCGGTATCGAGGCCCGCCATGATCTTGAGCAGCGAGGACTTACCCGCGCCGTTGGGGCCCACCACCCCGATCTTCGCGCCGGGGAGGAACGACAGCGTGACGTCGTCGAGGACGACCTTGTCGCCGTGAGCCTTACGAGCCTTACGCAGGGTGTAGATGTACTCCGCCATAAGGCCAGATCCTACGGGGTGGGTCAGGCCGCGGATTCCGCGGCAAGTGGCGAACCTACGCCCGCGTGGGCATGGTCGGGGTTGGAGCCGTCGAGGTCCGGGGTACCCGCGCCGGGCATGGCCCACGCGACCTGCGCAAGGTCGGAGGTCTGCGGCCCGCGGGTATTGCGACGAAAGGTGCCCTCCCCCCGGCTCAGATCGTGTCCAACGGCGTCGGCATCGACCTCGACGACCGTGATGCGCTGTCCTTCACGCTCGAACTCACGCTGGCGAAGTCGGCCCACCACCACAACCGGGTGGCCCTTCACAAGGGAGGCGGCGACGTTCTCCCCCAACTGGCGCCAGGCCGACACGTTCAGGAAGGTGGTGCGCTCGACGTACTGCTGGGTGCGCTTGTCGAAATATCCGTTGCTCACCGCCATCCTGAAGTTGGCGACCGAGCCGCCAGTGGTGCTGCGCAGCGTGACATCCGTGACGACATTTCCCGAGAGCGTGACCGTTGACTGCATGTCGGGCCTTCCCCTTCTGATCGAGGACCGGCCGCACCGATCCGAGGAGCCTGACCCTGCCGGGTACCCAGCCACACGGGCGAGTGCGCTCAGTGGGTCCATGTGGACGAATGGCTGCCGTGGCGCGCTGTGGAAGGCCACACCCCTGACACGGCACAATGTCGTCGTCGCCTCACACATCGGGGCACGGCGCCCGTAGCTCAACGGATAGAGCAGCCGGTTTCTACCCGGCTGGTTGGGGGTTCGAGTCCCTCCGGGCGCACTCTCTCAGGCTCGGGTCTGCTGCACGGATAGGTGACTTCTTGACCCGACCCAGCGGCTCCCGGAGATGCGTGATTGATCGCGAATAGCCGAGATCCACTGCTGAGCGGTGAGAATCCGGTCCTTCGCCAGGATCGAACGCGCGGCCCGGACCAGGGCACGCTTACCCTCCCCGACGTCATCGTCACCACTGGTGCCTGCCTGGGTGCCGTCGTGGTGTTCCGCGTCCCCGGCTGGATCTTCCTGTCAGGCAGCTTGGCCATCTACCTCGGCCTGTTTGTCTTCTCGATGTTCCTCGGCATCTACGTCGCCCGCCGCGCCCCGGTCAGCTCTGCTCTCGCACTCGGCTACAGCGCCGTCCTCGGACTCATTGTCGGCGCGTTCTCCCACATAGCAACGGGCCAGGGCGGCAACTTCGCACTCATCACCCAGGCCGTTCTCGGCACCATCGGCGACTAGATCGGAATGCTGGTCGCCTATTCAACGCCGTTCGGGCTCAAGGCATCGCGCTCGGTCAAGCTATTCTCCGGCCTGGCGATCGACTACCTCGTGATCTCGCTCGCATCAGTCGTTGCCAGGGTGATGGGAGTCGGCGGCGGCTTGGGCTTCTAAGGCGTTTCGGGTTTGGGCCTCGCACTCTGCGCCATCGGCATCGCTGACCGTGCGATCGCCTCGGGCGCGCCCCGCTCCTAAACGTAGTCGCTCGGGATGTCCCCGGCATCGTCGATCATCTGGCTCTACCTCGAACTGCTGCGCCTGCTCTCGATCATGAACCGCTGACGCAGCAGGGCGCGTGATCGCGCTTCGGAGTTGACAAGGTGACTCGCTCCCCGCACTCTTGAGGAGCAATCAGAAGGGGAGTACCCCCTCGCCGCTATGTCGTCAGTACGACACCGCCCCTGTGGATCAGTGTCCGGCATGGTGGGTCGCGGCCAGTAATGGGTCGCGGCGGCGGGAGACCTTCGACATCAGGCGGGCGCACGCGCCCCTGCGTCGGAGGTATGTGAATGTCGGTTCCTCTTTGGGGATGGCTCGCGGTTCTCGCGGTCATCGTGATCATGCTGCTCGTCGACCTGCTTGCGCACCGTCGCGCACACGTCATCAGGGTCCGTGAGGCTGCGATCTGGAGCGCCGTCTGGGTTGCGCTCGGCGTGGCCTTCGGGGGCGTCGTGTGGGCGATCTACGGTGCCGACTACGGCGCTCAGTATTTCGCCGGCTACGTCATCGAGAAGTCACTGGCCGTCGACAACGTCTTCGTGTTCGCGATCATGTTCAGCTACTTCGCGGTGCCGCGCGAATACCAGCACCGGGTGCTGTTCTACGGAGTGCTCGGCGCACTCGTCCTGCGCACGTTGCTCATCGGCGCAGGTGCCACTCTCATTGCGGAGTTCTCCTGGATCCTCTACGTCTTCGGCGCCTTCCTCGTCGTCACCGGGTGGCGGATGGCCACGTCGCGCAATAGTCACTCCGACCCGGGAAACAGTCGCTTGGTCCGTTTCATTCGGCGCGTGGTGCCGACCACGGACCACTACCACGGGCAGCGGTTCTGGATTCGTCAGGGCCGTAAGTGGGTGGCAACTCCACTCTTCACCGTCCTGGTCCTCATCGAGGTGACCGACGTCATCTTCGCCGTCGACTCGATCCCCGCGATTTTCGCCGTGACACAGGAGAGCTTCCTCGTCATCACCTCCAACGCGTTCGCGATCCTCGGCCTGCGCTCGATGTACTTCTTGCTGGCCGACCTCATCCACCGCTTCGCCTATCTCAAGCTCGGCCTCTCGGCCGTGCTCGTGTGGGTCGGCGCCAAGATGCTGCTGCTCGAGGTCTGGAAGGTCCCGACCTTGACCTCGCTCGGGGTCGTCGTGCTCATCCTGACGATCTCCGTGGTCGCCAGTCTTCGTGCCACTCGCCCCACCCTTACCGACGCGGTCGTCACACCGCCCGTCGATCCGGCTCCCGATGACCTGGGCCCCACCCGCCACCAGCCCACCCGCACCACCCCAACAGGAGGTTCGTCATGAGCACCCACGTCCCCACCCGACGTTCGTCGCCCGTCGCACCATCGGCGTCCCTCGTCGTCGGATCCCCCACCGCTGTCGGACACGAGGGCAGCATCGCCCTCACGCCCCAGGGCCGGGCCAGCCTCGATGAGAGGTTGCGGGAGATTCGCGACGTGCACTTGCGTCGCTTGCGTCCACTGCTGTCACTTCGTGAGCGTGACGAGCGCGACGTCGCGGATTTCGAGCGGCTGTGCGCCGAGGCGCTCTCCCTCGAGCACCTGCTGGGCACCTCAGTGACGCTGGCCCCGACCGACTGCGAGCAGGTCGAGCCCGGAAACCGAGTGCAGATCCAGATGCCCGACGGTGAGCACATCTGGGTCCGACCGGTGCACCCGGTCGAGGCGTTCCTCGACGAAGAGCGGATCTCAGTGGACTCCCCCTTGTCGCACGCCCTTCTCGGCAAGAAGGTCGGCGACCGGGTCGCGGTCGTGGGGCCAAAGGTGACCTGGACGTGCGTGGTCCTCGACGTCCGTTCTGTCGAGGAAGGCCTCGGCGACGCACGTCCGTAGCCCCCCTGCCAAGGCACGCCAGGGAGGGAACCGCGCATGGTCGAATGTGGATCCCCTCGTGAAGAAGATCCGCGCATCGAGTGTTCCTGGCGGTATCTCCGCCGCCGATCGGCCTGTGGCGCCCTGCCAGCCTCTGTCCAAGCTCGGCATCGACCTGGGTTTACCTCCAGACGAGGTGTCCCGCCCTCCTCCGAGCCGAGCCGAGTCCCGGCCTCCTGCCGGTGGAACGATTAGGTCCCTCGCGTGCCCGGTGTGCCATCTGGAGGTGTCTGCCGTGGAGCGAGGCGGAGGCGAAGACAGTCATTGAGTCGCAGGGGCCCGATGCCCACTAGTTCTGGATCGAGCGCGCAACCCCGAACCACTTCCTGTTTCTAGCCTCCGAGCCGAAGCCGTGGCAGGACGACTAGGGAGAGCCGCGCAGGTGACTCCTTGGCGGACGTGATCCGCGGTCGTGGCCGAGCCCTGCCTTACCGCGTCGCGATAGAGGGGAGTCGACTCAGCCGAGGAACACGGGCGGCCTTGGACTCCTTCCATGCGCAAGCGGTGGAATGCGCGCGAGTGCAGGAGCGGCGATCGTCCAGGAGGGTGCTTCAAGTGACCATCCGGAGCCGCACACTGCCAAAATGTAGTGATCACCAGAGGAGGCGACGATGCGGACCGGAATACTCGCCCCGACGCTGGCACTTGCAGCTCTGCTTGCAGGCTGCGCCAGCAGCCCAGAGTCGATCGCGCCGACGGTGCAGTCAACCCCTTCGGCAGCGCAGCCAACCCAGTCGAGCCCGCCACCCTCGCAGGAGCCGAGCCAGGCGCAGACGTCCCAGACGTATGCGCCCCCCTCCGCGACGGCAGAGCAAGAAATCAACGCGAAGAACAACAAGGAATTCGCGGCCGCGCTAATTGGTGGCGAATGCGAGTACTCCCTTGTCGCGTTCGCTGCCAAGTACGAAGGACGCACCATCGAGTTCAACGGCAGCATCTTGGCGATGACGAACCATGAGGACTACACGACGCGTTACGACATCGGGATCGCCCCTGGGGACAAGGGATCATCGTCTGGCACGGGTCCACTGTTCAAGTACGACGACGTGAACCTCTTCGACTTGAACTTCCCCAATCTCGACATCCCCTACGTCGGAGTCGACGATTTGTTCCACTTCGTTGCGACAGTGGACCACTACGACCCCGATTCGTGTCTGTTCTTCCTGAAGCCGATCTCCACGCAGGCCCGGTGATCGACAGTCGTCCCGCCCCCGGCCACTGACTAGGTCTACTCGGGACGGCCACCAGCGAGCAGTCGGTTCACGCTGGCTCGGCTCACACCCAGTGCACTCGAGATGGACGTCACGCCCTAGCCACGGGACGAGGCGGGAGTTCCTTCTCGACCCGAACATCGGTGCCCTCACCCAGATCGTCGATGAGTTCAAGCCTGACGGAACCCCGCTGTTGGAAAAAGTACTCGTCCGCAACATCGATTCCATCGTGAAGCAGGCCGCCTACTCCGGCTGGAACGAGCGCCAGCCCGGACAGCACGAGCGCGATGATCTCCACGCACGAAGCGACCCACGCGGCGCCGACTCAACCGACGGCGGCACTGGTTGCGTGCGTTGCAGCCTGAACGCTGCAAGCGAATGAGCCCCGGGCAGACTGGGGCGCGATTCTGACGGCACAGTTGACGGCATAAGAGGTGTCACCGTCCGGTTCAGTCCGGCACTCCCCCGGACTCCAGGTCCCAACATGAACACGAAACGAGTCCCTGTGGGACGCACTTCTGCACCCGGCTGGTTGGGGGTTCGAGTCCCTCCGGGCGCACTCTCTCAGGCTATGACCTCCGCATGCGCCCGCCCCGAGCCACGCAGTGTCCTCGGTGCGCGACGTGGCGGAACCACTGCAGTGGGCCCGATCCAGCGTTCTACTCACACTTCGATGCCCGCACCGCCAAACACGCCAAGCCGTGTTCAAGTTGCAAGGTTCTCCCACTGCCAACACTATGGTCGCGCCTCGGTCCGCGCCGAGGTCCGCCGTTCCGGGAGACGACGGCAATCCACGTGCGATTCCACTGGAGCCACTGTGTCTTCCGCCATCACTTCTCTTACGCACGGGCAGTATCAGACGGTCTATAACGTCTTCTCCTTCGCCCTCGCATCCATGCTGTTCACCTCGATCTTCCTGCTTGTCTCGCAGGGTCGCGTTCTTCCTCGCTATCGCCAGGCGCTCGTCATCTCGGCCATGGTCTGCGGCATCGCGGCCTACCACTACATCCGCATCTTCAACTCATTCAATGAGGCCTACCTCCCGACGACGCTCGGAGGCGACTACGCCCTGTCCCCCATGGGATTCAACGAGGCTTACCGCTACGTCGACTGGCTCCTCACAGTGCCGCTGCTACTCCTGGAGACCGTCGCGGTGCTGGCCCTCCCGAAGGTGACGCGCGCCTCCCTGCTCAACAAGCTGATCCCAGCCTCGGCTCTGATGATCGTGCTGGGCTACCCGGGTGAGATCGCCGCCGACACGGCTCCAAAGATGATCTGGGGTGCTCTCTCGACGATCCCGTTCCTGTTCATCCTCTACGTCCTGTTCGTGCAGCTCACCAAGTCCTTGGACCGCCAGTCGCCCGAGGTCTCAGCAACCGTCGGACGTCTCCGCCTACTCCTCATCGCGACGTGGGGCGTCTACCCGATCTCGTTCCTCTTCCCGGTGTTCGGGCTTGACGGTTCCGACGCCTTCGTCGCCCGACAGGTCGGCTACTCCGTTGCAGACGTCCTCGCCAAGTGTCTCTACGGCTTGGTCATCTACAAGATTGCGCGCATGAAGAGCGCTGACGATAACCCGGCCTTCGCCGCTGATGAGTTCGAGGACGAGCCCGCCAGCGCGCGCACCGCCGCTTAGCCAACTCTCTGACGCAGCACCGACGCGGTTGCCCAGCCACCGCACCCGACCCCGTCGCGCTCACCTCCCGGAGAGGGCGCCGGTCCGCAACGAACCCCGAGGTTCCCGAGACCTCGGGGTTCGTTGCTTTCCGCGGTGAGATCCGACGGTGGCCCGAGCCCCTCAGGGCAGGCTTCGTCGAAGGTCAGAGCCGGTAAGGCACGCCTGGGGTCGCGGCCGCAAGCGTGGCGCGGATCAGACTGTCACGACCTGGCTAATGGTGGTGCAGTCCCGATCGGGGTGATTAGGCGGGGCAGGAGAAAGTTGCGACGTAAACAATGGCCGAGGAGCGAGGGGCGGATCCCGTGAAACTGACGGAGAAAGCCCACGAAAATTTACGCGTGCCCGTGAAACTGACGGAGTACTCATCGCTCGCCACTTTCCCGGCAATACCGGACTGAGCGCTGGCGTCGCCAGTAGTTGGCGTGACGGTGAACGTGCCGGCATTTGGTGCTCCTGCGCTTCTATCCACGTCGTCCTTCCACTTCAAGGTCACGGACGTGGTCGAGCCACTGGGGGAACAGGACATAGTCCCGGCAACAAGCGCACCCGACCTCGCGCCGTTGGTCTTGGCGCCCACGAGCACCAACCCGGCAACCAGAACGATCGCGAGCGCGCCCACGATCACCATGCGGCGGGTGCGGCGGGAGGCACGGCTGGCGGTCTGCTCGTGTGATACGCCGGTGTCAGTGAGGCTCATGCCGCCATGATGACGTACCGGCACCCCCGCTGGCCAGAGCGAGACTTGTGAGGGTCAGGGGTGTCGGGGCCCATCCCGACGAAGGCCAGGGATCGAGCCCCGCGCATCCGGTCATCTCGCCATCAGGCAGAATCGCTCTGCGACTTGCGCCGATTCAATCTTCAGGGGATTCCGTGTCCACCATTCTCGAGCTCACCATGCACGCCAAGCCGGGCCACTTCGATCAGTTGAACGATGCCTACACCACCATGGTGGAGACGATCGAGCACGATGTCGCCGACACCCGGATGATCCTGGTCGTCTCAGATCCCACCACCGGAATGCTGCGCGGTATCGGGCTCTACGAACACGCCAACGTGCCCGAGGGCTTCACCAACGTCCCGTTCTTCTCGAACTTCATGACTGCCGCAGAACCCCACCTCACGGGCCCGACTGAGCGGCTCGAGTTCGATGTCCACCACATCTTCTTCGGCGACGGAGCCAAGGTCGAAGGCGCCCAGCTCACCGTCGCCGAGATCACGCTGCACGCACGCTTCGGCGAGGTCGACGAGGTCCTCGCCGCCTACGACGACTTCCTCGAGTACGTGAAGACCAACGTCTCCGGCACCTGGGTGCTGCTCTCGAGTGTCGATCGCGGATCAGGCCTGGTGCGCGGTTTCGGGCTCTACTCCGACAAGGCCACCGCCGACTCCGTGATGAGCCTGCCGGCCTCGGCGGCGTTCGCCGCAGCCGTCGAGCCGTTGATCACCAGCCCGCTCGAGCGGGTCGAGCACCGGGTGCTCCACCTGTTCCGCGGCGAAGGCTCCTAGGTCTCGTTCACGCGTCAACGAGCCGGGGCCCCTGAGAGCGGGGCTCCGGCCGTACGTGACGTTCCACTTGATGGCTCCCTCCAAGGCGAGGGCCAAGGGCGGCTACGTGTAGGTGCCGGACGACACCTCGGTGTAGGTCTCGACAGTCGCCGGGTCGGAATGCTCATCGAGCCCTTGATCGACCTTGCGGTGAGCCTCGGCGTGTTGGCAGGCCATGTAGGCGGCCCACGCCTCGGGCGTGCCACCATCGATGATCATGAGGACCACGGTGGGGTCTTCCACGCTCTGCAGGCGTCGCACTGTGGACTCAATCCGGCAGGGGCTTCGCGGCGGACAGATGGCGGCATGTGCCGCCTCGTGCCGCGCAACGGCGGCCTGATAGGCGACGATGTCTGTGACCCCGGTGTAACGGGCAACCATGACGGACATGAAGAACTCCACTCATCTCTGTACTAGCGGCACGTAGCTCGAGCCGCAAACCTACCTGCACCCCCAAGAGCGACGACATACCAGCCTCCAGCGGCTGACTCAGCGCCGCTGATCATCTCCTCGCGGCCACCACCGTCGCGGTCGCGGAGGCATCCTCGGGCCCTCTGCCCCACGCCACAGGCCCTTACGCGACCGGCGACTGCGCGCCATGATGTAGCGAAACATCCCGGCACCACCTCTACGAGAGGCACTGCCCCATGAGCAACGAAGTCCACCACATCGGCCTGACCGTATCCGACCTGGACCGCTCGGCCGCGTGGTACTCCACCAACCTTGGTCTGCGGGAGATCGGCCGTTCCTCCCTCGACGGGGAGAGGATCTCGCTGCAGACCGACCTTCCCGAGACCGAGCTCGACGTCGCCCTGCTCGTCGGCTCGAACATCCTCATCGAGCTGCTGTGCTACCGCAATCCAGTCGGCGAGCGCTACCAACTGCGCAACTGTGATGCCGGGGCCGCCCACATCTGCGTCACCGTCGACGACCTTGACCGCACGGTCGCGGATATGACCGCACGCGGGGTGGTGTTCCACACCCGGCAGACCAAGCTCGTGGGTGACACGAAGATGGTCTACGTGCGTGACCCCGACGGCGTGACGGTCGAGCTCATCGAGCCCAAGGACGACCTCATCCTCACGGCCCTGTGCGCGTCACATCCGATGCACTAGCCGCACCGGCTGGTGCATGTCGCGTTACGCCGTGAACGAGATGGTGCTCGACGCGTAGCCAGTCTTACTGGTCACGATCGTCACCGTCGTGGTGCGATTGCGGGTGAGGCCCGTCACCGAGATGGGAAGCGTGGACCCGACGGCCGTGCCGCGCGTCACCGTCCCGCTCGACGCGGTGATCGTGTAGGTGAAGGTCGCGTCGTAGTTGGTGATGTTGACCGTGAGAGAAGTGCTGGCACGCACCGGTGTGGAGCGGGTTGTGATTCGCGCAGCGAACAACGCCGCCGCCGTCACCTGTGCGGACCCGGCGGCGTAGCCAGTCCGAGTGGTTCCCACCGTGATGGTCGCCGACTGCCCGGCGGTGAGCCCCGTGACGGTGAGGGGCCTCGTCGAGCCCGACGCCGTCCCTAGTGCGCACGCTCCCGCTGTCGTCGTGCACGTGAAGGTATAGGAGGCGTTGTAGTTAGTCACGTTCACCGTGAACCCGGTTGTTGTCCCCACCGGTGTGGAGAACGTCGGGTTGAGCGCGGCGGCAGTGCCGAGCAATGTCGTGACACCGTTGGCGTAGCCCGTGCGGGTCGTCGTGACCGTGATCGTGGCGGACTGCCCCGCGCTGAGCCCAGTGATGGTGAGCGGTCGCGTCGCACCCGACACAGTTCCGAGCGCGCACGACCCCGACGTGCTCGTGCAGGTGAAGGTATAGAGGGGGTCGTAGTTGGTGATGCTCGTGGTGAATCCGTTCGCCGTTGACACCGCGCTCGAGAGCGTCGGCGCCAATCCGAGCTGGGTCGCGGTCGCCGTCACACTTGCCGTGGCGTCGCGGTAGCCGCCGGCACGGGTAACCGCCACGGTGACCGTAGCCGACTGAGCGGTGCTGAGGCCGGTAACTGTCAGCGGCAGGGTCGAGCCGTTCACCGTGCCTGGGGTGACCACCCCAGCGGTCGTGGTGGGGGTAAAGGTGTAGTTGGCGTTGTAGTTGGTCACGTTCACCGTAAACCCGGCGGCCGTGGCGACCGGGGTGGAGAACGTGGGTGTCAGCCCGGCGAGCCCGGCGACGACCGTCACCGATGTCGTGCCGGTGGTGTAACTAGGCCGAGTTGTCGTGACAACGACCGTCGCAGACTGGCCCGGTGTGAGTCCGGAGATCGTCAGCGGCAGGGTCGAGCCGTTCACCGCGCCAGCCACGAGCACACCGGGTGAACTCACCTCGGTGAAGGAGTAGTTGGCGTTGTAGTTCGTCACGTTCACCGTGAACCCGTCAGCGGTGCCGACAGGCACACTCAAGGCCGGGGTCAACCCCGCCTGAGCGATGGTGAGCGTGTACGTCGCTGTCGTCCTCAGATCAGGCGCGGTCACCACGATCGTGACAACGGTGGCAGCGCCTGCCGTGAGCGTGATCCCCCCAGACCTGGTTCCCGTGGGAACCGCGACACCGTTGACCAGAATGGTCGAGCCGGCATTGGCGGCGGTCGGGGTGACGGTGACGGAGTTGGTGCCGCCAGGCACGCCCACCTGGTAGGCGTACGTCCCACTGGCGAAGGCCGGCGAGAGGGTGCCTGAGGACGCTGTGAGCGCAGAGAGGTTGGCGCCCGTCGCAATCAGGGGCTTCGCGGCAGCACCGGCGAAGCTGACCATCTGCATGTCGTAGACCGTGTCGATCAGCCCAGTCGGGCCCGTGATCCGCACACCCGTGGTGATGCCCGCAGGCAGCGGGCTCACCGGCACGATCGTGTAGGTGATCTCCGCACCCGGCAGGACCAGGGTGTCGGTGGCCAGCACCACGCCAGTTGTCGTGGGCGTCGCCACGATGATCGCAGCACGGCTCGCGATGGTGAACGTGGTCGCGGTCGCCGCGGTGACGATCGCGTTCGTGATGTTGTAGGCAGCAAGGTTGAGACCCGAGACGGTCACGGAGTCGCCCACGACGAAGGTGTTGGCCGCGGTGTAGGTGACCGCCGTGCCCGTCGCGACCACCGAGGTGACCGGCGACGAGGTCGACGCGAGCTCGCGAACCGACTGGAGGTCGGCCGGCGACAGTGTGCCGGCGTCCATGAAGGCCGCGAGCAGCGACATGTTGGAGTATCCGCGTCCGCCGGCGCACGGGGTGTCCGAGTTGGTGGTGAATGCCGACCCGAGATGCGTGACCTTGATGCAGGTACGCAGCGCTGTGCTTCCGCTGGCGACATTCTCACCCCCGTTGAGGGCGATCTGGTCGTTGCCCGCCCCACCGAGGAGGACGTTGCCGCCGGACCACGTGGTCGAGCCGGGCGTGATCGAGGAGTACTTCGTCCAGCCGGGGGTTCCAGAGAGCAGGTCAGCAAGCCCGGTGATCGAGCTCGGGTTGCGCAACTGCCACGTGCTGAACT
>WLRQ01000029.1 GCA_009697815.1 Actinomycetota bacterium | reverse complement strand
CTGAATCTTCTCCCCTCCCGCGCGTGTGCCACCTCACGTCGACGATGCCCCGGGGCTACGCTCCGGGGCATCGTCATGTTCGCATCGTGCCGGCGGGATCACTGATCCAGAGACACCGATCCAGAGACACCGATCCAGAGACACCGATCCAGAGACACCGATCTAGAGACGGAGTGCCCCCATGGGTCGACTCTTCGGCACCGACGGCGTGCGAGGTCTTGCCAACGCCGACCTCACCGCCGAGCTCGCACTCGACCTCGCCGTTGCTGCCGCACATGTCCTCGGTGACGTGGGCTCCTTCGGTCCTGCGAAGGGTCGTCGTCCCGTTGCGGTGGTCGGACGTGACACCCGTGCGAGCGGCGAGTTCCTCGAAGCAGCCGTCGTCGCCGGTCTCGCGAGTGCGGGTGCCGACGTCGTGCGCGTGGGAGTCCTGCCGACCCCGGCCGTCGCATTCCTCACGGCGGTTCTCGACGCCGATCTCGGGGTGATGCTCTCTGCGAGCCACAATCCCATGCCCGACAACGGCATCAAGCTGCTAGCCCGGGGTGGGCACAAGCTCGCCGATGATGTCGAGGACGCGATTGAGGAGCGTCTGCGCGAAGGATGGGCGCGGCCCACCGGTGCCGACGTGGGCAGGGTCTCAGATCACCGCGAGGGGGCCGAGCTTTATGTCTCGCACCTTCTCTCGACCCTGCCGAACCGCCTCGATGGGCTCACCGTCGTCGTCGACTGCGCCAATGGTGCCGCGTCCCTCGTCGGCCCTGACGCCCTGCGTCGCGCGGGGGCTACGGTGATCGAGATCCACGCCTCGCCCGACGGGCTGAACATCAACGAGGCCTGTGGCTCTACCCACCTCGGCGACCTGATTGACGCAGTGATGGCCCACGGCGCCGATGCCGGTGTCGCGTTCGACGGCGACGCCGATCGATGTCTTGCGGTGGATGGCCTCGGCAATGTCGTCGACGGCGACCACGTGCTGGCGGTACTGGGTCTCGCGATGCGCGAGCGCGGAGCCCTCACTCACAACACGGTGGTCGCGACTGTGATGGCCAACCTCGGCTTCAAGATCGCACTTGAGGCGGCCGCGTTGACTGTCGTCGAGACGGGGGTCGGCGACCGCTACGTGCTTGAGGCCATGCGCGAGGGCGGGTATGTCCTCGGCGGTGAGCAGAGCGGCCACGTGATCATGGCCGACCACGCGACCACCGGGGATGGCGTCCTCACTGCCTTGCACCTACTCGCGAGGATCGCCGAGACGGGACGCTCACTTGCCGACCTTGCTGGCGTCGTCGTGAAGCTGCCGCAGGTGCTGCTGAATGTCCGAGGCGTCGACAAGGGACGTATCGCCTCCGAGCCGGCGCTGCTGGCCGCACTCGCAGACGCGGACGCCGAACTCGGCACGACGGGCCGGGTGCTCCTACGTCCCTCGGGCACGGAGCCCGTCGTGCGTGTCATGGTGGAAGCGGCGTCGGCCGAGCAGGCACGTGCGGTGGCTGAGCGGCTCGCCGAGGTGGTACGTCTCACCCTGGCCTGAATCCCTGGCCCGCTGCTGACACCCGTCTGAAGGCACCTACTGCCGCGCCCGCGGCTGTCATCGCGGCCGCGGGATAGCCTGTCCTCCATGTGCGGAATCGTGGGCTATGTCGGTGAGAAGCAGGCTCTGCAGGTCGTGGTGGAGGGATTGCGGCGCTTGGAGTACCGCGGCTATGACTCCGCCGGCGTTGCAGTGGTCTCCCAGGGTCTCCTCGACACCCGCAAGAAGGCCGGCAAACTCGCCAACCTCGAGTCACTCCTGGGTACAGATCCCTTGCCCGCCTCCACGATCGGAATCGGCCACACGCGGTGGGCCACCCACGGGGGGCCCACTGATCTCAATGCCCACCCGCACGTGAGCGCTGACGGCAAGGTCGCAGTGATCCACAACGGGATCATCGAGAACTTCGCCGAGTTGCGCGCCGAACTGGCGCTCACGGGCGTGACCCTGTCCTCCGAGACCGACACTGAGGTCGTCGCGCACCTGTTGGCGGCCGTGCTTCCGGATGCGGGAATGGATCTCGCCGAGGCGATGCGCCGCGTGTGCCTTCGCCTCGCGGGAGCGTTCACCCTCGTCGCGGTGCACGCCGACATTCCTGACGTCGTCGTCGGCGCCCGGCGCAACAGTCCGCTCGTGGTGGGCCGTGGCGATGGCGAGAACTTCCTCGCATCCGACGTGGCCGCATTCATCGCTCACACTCGTCATGCCGTCGAACTCGGCCAGGACCAGGTTGTCGAACTGACCCGTGATCTCATCAACGTCACCGACTTCTTCGGCAACGCGGCGGAGGTCACCGAGTACGAGGTCACGTGGGATGCCGCAGCGGCGTCGAAGGGTGGCTACGAGACCTTCATGGCCAAGGAGATCGACGAGCAGCCCAAGGCGGTCTCCGACACCCTGATCGGTCGCGTCAACGACGAGGGTGTTCTCCATCTCGACGAGATGCGTCTCTCGGAGAACCAGTTGCGCGAGATCGACAAGGTCGTCGTCATCGCCTGCGGAACTGCCTACCACGCGGGGATGGTTGCGAAGTACGCCCTCGAGCACTGGACCCGCGTGCCCTGCGAGGTCGAGCTCGCAAGTGAGTTTCGCTACCGCGATCCGGTGGTGGGGCCGCGCACGCTCGTCGTGGCGATCTCGCAGTCGGGCGAGACCATGGACACCTTGATGGCGATGAGATACGCCCGCGAACAAGGCGCTCGTGTGTTGGCGATCTGCAACACCCAGGGTTCGACAATCCCGCGCGAGTCCGACGCCGTGCTCTACACGCGAGCCGGGCCTGAGGTCGCTGTTGCCTCGACCAAGGCGTTCCTCACCCAGATCGTGGCGTGCTACCTCGTCGCGCTCTACGTCGCGCAAGTGCGCGGGAACAAGTTCGGTGACGAGATCGCCGCGGTCGTCCGAGAGCTCGCCGAGATGCCGCGCAAGATCGACCTAGTACTGGACACCACCGAGGAGATGAAGGCGCTCGCGCAGCAGCTCAAGGATGCGCCGTCAGTGCTCTTCATCGGCCGGCACGTGGGTTACCCCGTGGCGCTCGAGGGCGCACTGAAGCTCAAGGAGCTCGCCTATATGCATGCGGAGGGATTCGCTGCCGGTGAACTCAAACATGGGCCTATCGCGCTGCTCGAAGAGGGTGTGCCCGTCATCGTGATCGTGCCGTCCCCTGGGGGTCGCAGCCTGTTGCACGAGAAGATCGTCTCGAACATTCAGGAGGTGCGCGCCCGCGGCGCCCGCACCATCGTCATTGCGGAGGAGGGTGACGACTCCGTCGTTCCCTACGCCGATCACCTGATCCGCATCCCGGCGTGCCCGACTCTCCTGCAGCCGCTGGTGGCCACTGTCCCGCTCCAGGTGTTCGCTGCGGCGATGGCGGAGGCGAAGGGCCACGATGTGGATCAGCCCCGCAACCTCGCGAAGAGCGTGACGGTCGAGTAGGTGGCACTGCCCGTCGCCGGCAGTTCGCCCTCCGCCGGCCGCGCTCCTTCCCACATCGCGACCCCGCCAGTGGCAGGCTGTCAGCCATGATCGTGGGCATCGGCATCGACGTGGTTGACGTCTCGCGCTTCACTGCCTCCTTGACGCGTACCCCGGGTCTGCGCGACCGGTTGTTCACACCGGGCGAACAGCTGACCGACGCGGGTCACCCCCGCACCGTCACCTCGCTCGCTGCCCGGTTCGCCGCGAAAGAAGCCGTCGCCAAGGCGATGGGCGCTCCCACCGGGATGCAGTGGCACCACTGCGAGGTCGTCGGCGATGCAACCGGTCGCCCGTGGCTGCGGCTTACCGGCACTGTCGCGGACCAGGCGGCCGAGCAAGGTATCGACCGGTGGCACCTGTCATTGACCCACGACGGCGAGCTCGCGATCGCCTACGTGATCGCAGAGCGCGCATGAGGCCCCGCCCTGCAACCGTGGCACTTCCCGTCGCTGTTGTCCGCGCAGTTGAGTCATCGGCGATGTCGGCGCTTCCCGACGGAATGCTCATGCAGCGGGCCGCCACCGCCGTCGCATTATCCGCGGGCACGATGCTGCGCGAGATCACCGGCAGGGTTACCGGTTCGCGGGTGGTGCTGCTGGTCGGAAGCGGTGACAACGGTGGCGATGCTCTCTTCGCGGGCGCGCGCCTCGCGACGCGGGGTGCACGAGTCGACGCGGTTCTGGTGGCCGATCGCTGGCACGAGCAGGGCGCTGAGGCTCTGCGCCGTTCTGGCGGCCGGTTTGTCTCCGCTGGCGACCCCCTTGCGCATGATCTTCTCGCCGCCGCCGAACTGCTCGCCGCTGCCGATCTGGTGGTCGACGGGATCCTGGGCATCGGTGGCCATGGGGCATTGCGCGAACCCGCGGCCTCGCTGGCGGCGATCGCCCGTGAGATCGATGTCTCGGTGCTCAGCGTCGACCTCCCAAGTGGTGTCGATGCCGACACCGGCGAGGTCTCCGACCCGATGCGCGCGATCCGTGCTGACCGCACCGTCGTCCTCGGGGTCCTCAAGCCCGGCCTGCTCATCGGCGCTGGCTCGGCTCTCGCGGGTGATCTCGAGGTGGCCGACATTGGACTGAATCTCGAAGGTCTCGACCCTTGCGACACGGTCATGCGCGTCGATCACCAGGCGGCGGCGCGGGCCTTCGTCCGACCGGTGGCCGGTGATGACAAGTACAGCCGTGGTGTCGTCGGCCTCAGCACCGGTTCCGAGCTCTACCCGGGTGCGGCGGTGCTGTCCGCGGGTGGTGCCCGCCATGGGATTGCGGGATATGTCCGCTACTTCGGGCCCGCCCATGCGGCTGTCGTGGCGGCCTGGCCCGACACCGTGGCGCGACCAGGCCGGGCCGGGCTAGGTGGACGGGCGCAGTGCTGGGTCGTGGGCTCGGGACGTGGCACCGACGAAGATGCCCGGCTCGCGATCCTCGATGCCGCCAGCCAGGCGGGGCCGCTCGTCCTGGACGCAGACGCCCTGACCCTCATCGCCGACGACCCCGACGTGCGTGCCGCGGTCTCCAGTCGTGCCGGTGTCACGGTTATCACCCCTCACGACGGTGAGTTCGCCAGGCTAGCGGGTGTACCCGTGGGCGCAGACCGGCTCGGGTCGGCCCGTTCGCTCGCGCGTGCCTGGGGTGCGGTCGTACTCCTCAAGGGCTCGGCCACCATCGTGACCGCCCCGAGCGGCGCCGCCTACGTCACCGTGGCCGCGCCCCCGGAACTGGCGACGGCAGGGTCGGGCGACGTCCTCGCCGGCCTCATCGGATCGGTGCTCGCTCATCACCAGGCGCGCGCCGTTATCGATCACGACACCGCGGCACGCCTTGTCGCTGCGGCAGCTCATGTCCACGGTGTTGCAGGGGCGCTCGCAGTCGGGCCGGGCCGAGCCATTACCTCGACCGATGTGCTCACTGCCCTACCGGCGGCCGTGAGCCAGGTGCGGGGATGGGCACGCGCGGACACGTGAGGACGCGAGTCGGACCTGTGGGGCGGTGTGGGCGCACCTCGTGCGCCACACTGGAGTCGTGAGTGAGACGGGACAGGCGAGTACCTCGATGACGGCCCCCCGCGGCTGGACGCCCTCGGCGTCGGCGCGCGGCGCGGTGGCCGTGATCGATCTCGACGCCCTGCGCTCGAATGTGGCGCGGTGCCGTCAGGCTGCTCCGACCTCCGGGGTGATGGCCGTGGTCAAGGCTGACGCCTACGGTCACGGTCTCGTCGCGTGCGCCAGGGCCGCTCGTGAGGCAGGTGCCACGTGGCTCGGCGTCGCCCTGCTCGAGGAGGCGATCGCCCTGCGTGATGCGGGGGATGCGGGCCCGATCCTCGCGTGGCTCGCGGTGCCCGGGGCGCCCTGGGCCGAGTGTCTAGCCCACGACATTGACGTCTCGGTGGCCGAGCTTTGGGCGCTCGCAGAGGTATGCGCCGCGGCCTCCGTCACCGGGTTACGGGCGCGCGTCCATCTCAAGGCCGACACCGGGCTTTCGCGCAATGGAGCCACCGCGGCAGGGTGGCCCGCACTCGTCGCGTCTGCGCGCGAAGCGGAGACCGCGGGATTGCTTGAGGTCGTGGGCATTTGGTCGCACCTGGCCCACGCCGACGCCCCGGGTCACTCGACGATCACTCACCAGATTGGCGTCTTCGACGAGGCGGTTGAGGTCGCCCGGCGTGCCGGGCTGACCCCGCAGGTGCGCCACCTGGCCAACTCTGCCGCGACATTGACCCTTCCGAACTCCCACTACGAACTCGTCAGGCCTGGTATCGCGATCTACGGCCTTTCTCCTGGGCCCGAGGTCGGGACGGCGGCCGATCTCGGACTCCGCCCGGTGATGTCGTTGCGTGCACGCCTGTCGTCGGTGAAGAGAGTCCCTGGCGGCACGGGGGTGTCGTACGGTCACGATCACGTGACGGCATCGGAGACCACCCTCGGGCTCATTCCCCTCGGATATGCGGACGGGCTTCCGCGTGCGGCCTCGAACGTAGGTCCGATCCTTGCCGCCGGTCGCACACGTACCGTCGCAGGCCGGGTGTGCATGGACCAGGTGGTCATCGATCTGGGCGACGACCCCGCGTCGGCGGGTGACGAAGTCGTGGTCTTCGGCGGCGGCGGTCCCTCAGCGGATGACTGGGCGAGGGTCAGCGGCACGATCGGCTACGAGATCGTCACGCGGATCGGGCCGCGCGTACCGCGCGTGTTCCTCGGGGTGACCCCATGAGCTCCACGGACTTCTCGCGGGCGATGAGCAATCCAGGGCGCATCGCCGGAGTTATCGGTGCCCTCGGCGCGGCCGCGGCCGTGGGGGCGGCTGTCGGCGTGGCTGCCGAGCGGGTGCTCGTGCGCCGCTCACTGCGTACCGACCCCGAGCGCGACGAGCCCTTCGGGGGGCTACGAGGACGAGTCGTTCCGGTGACCGCTTCCGACGGCACGCATCTGCACGTCGAGGTCGAGGAGCCCCCGCCCGGCTCGGCGGCCGACCGGGCCGATGACGGCCTGACGGTCGTGTTCTGCCATGGGTACGCCCTCGAAGAGGACTCCTGGCACTACCAGCGGCGTGACCTTCGGGCGTTGGGGCGCCTGGTGTTCTGGGATCAACGCAGTCACGGCCGTAGCGGTCGGGGTCCTGCGGAGAACGCGACCATCGACCAGCTCGGTCGTGATCTTGAGTCGGTACTCGAGGCGGTAGCGCCCACCGGCCCTCTCGTCCTCGTCGGACACTCGATGGGCGGAATGACCGTGATGTCATACGCCGCTCACCACCCCACTGTGTTCGGTGACCGCGTGCGCGGTGTTGCACTCCTCGCCACGAGTTCGGGGGGGCTGGCCGATGTGCCCCTGGGAATGCCCCTGCCGATGGCGCGGATCTTCCATAGCGCGGCCCCGCAAGTGGCAGGTGTGCTCGCGCGACGCAAGGACCTCGTCGAACGTGGTCGCAGGGCCGGCAGTGACATCGCCTACCTGATGACGAAGGTCTACTCCTTCGGCTCGAATGTGCCCCCCTCGCTCACTGGGTTCGTGCACCGCATGCTCTCCGCGACTCCGATTGACGTTGTCGCCGAGTTCCTCCCGACCCTGCAGACCCACGACAAGCGCACCGCACTGGAGGCGCTCGGGCGTGTCGACACTCTCGTGATCGTGGGCGACTCAGACATGTTGACGCCGAGCCGACACAGCGACGAGATCGTCCGTCACGTCCCCGGTGCCGAACTCGTGATCATCCCCGACAGCGGCCACATGGTGATGTTGGAGAAGTATCCCGAGGTCAATCAACATCTACGCGAACTCGTGGGCAGGGTGCGCAAGGGGCTCTCGCCGGGCACGCTGGAAACAGCGTGAGGGTAGTCACCGTTCCGAACCGCGACGACATGCACGCGCTAGGGATGGCCCTCGCTTCCCTTGTGCGCCCAGGCGATCTCATCGTTCTCTCGGGCGGCCTCGGCGCTGGAAAGACCACGCTCACTCAGGGGATCGGACGTGGCCTGCGCGTGCGCGGCGAGGTCACCTCGCCGACATTCGTCATCGCGCGCGTACACCCCTCGCTCCAGGGAGGGCCCTCACTCGTCCATGTCGATGCCTACCGTCTCGGCTCGCTGGTCGAGGTCGACGACCTCGATCTCGACACGTCCCTCGACGACTCTGTGACCGTGGTGGAGTGGGGCGAGGGCAGGGTCGAGGGGCTCAGTGAGAATCGGCTCGAGATTCACATCGATCGTGCGGCCGGCACGGGCTCGGAGGGCGACATCGATCCCCGCACCGTGTCCGTTGCTGGTGTTGGCCCGCGATGGGCGGGTGTTGACTTCGGTGGTCTCGTTGCCCAGGGCGTGGTCGATGCGAGCACGTCTGGACGGCGGTAACCCTTGCTGCTCCTGGCGTTTGACACCTCCTCCGCTGCTGTGACGGCGGCGGTTCATGATGGCGTTTCGATGATCGCGAGCGCCGCCGAGTTCGGTTCTCAGTCGCATGGTGAGCTGCTGGCGCCGACCATCGCCGCCGTTCTGTCGCGCGCGGGGGTTGGGCCGTCGGCGATCACGCACCTGGCCGTCGGGGTTGGCCCCGGGCCCTTCACCGGTTTGCGCGTTGGTGTCGTGACGGCGCGCGTGATGGCCGAGGCCCTGGCTATCCCGCTGATCGGCGTGTGCTCCCTGGACGCCATCGCCCTGCAAGCCGTGTCCGAATCTGCCGTCGATGGCCCCTTCTGCGTGGCAACGGATGCTCGACGCAAGGAGGTCTACGTCGCCTCCTACGACGCTCGCGGAGTGCGACTCGACGATCCGGCAGTTCTTCGTCCCGCCGACGTCGAACTGCACGTTCGTCAATCTCCCGCCGTGGGGGCGGGTGCGTGGCTCTACCCCGACGAGTTCATCGACCCTCGTGAGCCACGTCTCGTATCCGGCGCTTGGCTGGCCGCGTTCGCCGTGGCGGCCATCGCCTCTGGGGAATCCTTGCTGGACTCCACGCCGCTCTACCTGCGTCGCCCTGATGCCGTGGCCAGCCTGACCCGCAAGAAGGTGACTCGGCCGTGAGTACCCGAGATTCCGGGTCGCGTCCCATGCGCTGGTGGGATATCGATCAGGTCGTGGCCATGGAGCGCGAGCTGTTCCCCGACGACCCTTGGTCGTCTGAACAGTTCTGGGGAGAACTCGCGCACGTGCCTGAAACCCGTTGGTACGTAGTACATGAGGACGACATCGGCATCGACGGCTATGTGGGCCTCTTCGCCGTTCCTCCGGAGGGTGACGTCCAGACGATCGCGGTCGCGACTCGTGCGCAGGGCAGTGGGCTCGGGCGCGCGCTCCTCGGCGACCTCGTCGACGAGGCGCGTCGTCGAGGCTGTACCCAGCTATTGCTGGAGGTGCGCGAGGACAACTCATCTGCGCTCGCGCTTTATGCCCGAGCTGGCTTCGAGCGACAAGGTCACCGGCGCGACTACTACGGGCCCGGCCGCGATGCGCTCATACTTCGACGCCGGCTCGCCGGCGACGGAGACAACTCGTGATGCGCGACGAGCCTCTCGTCCTGGGCATTGAGACCTCGTGCGATGAGACGGGCGTCGGGATCGTCAGGGGCGTGACCTTGCTCGCGGACTCGATTGCGAGCAGTGTCGAGGAACATGCACGTTTTGGCGGCGTTGTCCCCGAGGTGGCCAGCCGAGCGCATCTGGACGCGATGGTGCCGATGATTCGACGTGCATGCGAGACGGCCGGTGTAGCACTCACGGACGTCGACGCGATCGCGGTCACCGCGGGGCCGGGGCTTGCGGGCGCACTGCTCGTGGGTGTGGCCGCGGCGAAGGCCCTGTCGTTCTCGCTGGGAATCCCGCTCTACGGCGTCAACCATCTCGCGGCGCACGTGGCTGTCGACCAGCTCCAGCACGGCCGCCTCCCGGAGCCGGTGATGGCATTGCTCGTCTCGGGAGGGCACTCGTCCCTTCTCCTAGTGCCCGATGTCACCGGCGACATCAGGCCGTTGGGCGCCACCGTGGACGATGCCGCGGGCGAGGCATTCGACAAGGTCGCGCGTGTTCTCGGTCTGCCCTTCCCCGGCGGCCCGCACATCGACCGGGTCTCAGGTGAAGGACGAATCGCGATCGAGTTCCCTCGCGGGCTTACCTCGGGCCGCGATATGCAGGAGCACCGATTCGACTTCTCCTTCAGTGGGCTCAAGACGGCGGTGGCGCGATGGGTCGAGGCCCGCGAGATGGCGGGTGAGCCCGTCCCGGTCGCTGACGTCGCCGCGTCGTTCCAGGAGGCCGTTGTCGACGTGCTCACGCGTAAGGCGCTGCTGGCATGTGCCGAGCACGGTGTGGATCACCTCGTGCTCGGGGGCGGCGTTGCGGCGAACTCGCGATTGCGCGCGATGGCGCAGGAACGCTGCGATGCGGCTGGTGTGCTGCTTCGTGTGCCCCGTCCGGCTTTGTGCACAGACAACGGGGCAATGGTGGCCGCGCTGGGGTCCGAGATGGTCGTCAGGGGGCGGTCGCCGGGCTCGCTGGGGCTCCCGGCAGACTCGTCCATGCCCGTCACCGACGTGAGTGCCCGCGAAGGAGCCCGATGATCGTCCGCATGTGGGAGGCGACCGTGTCCTCCGGGCGTCTCGACGAGGCGATCGCATGGGTGCGCCACGACCTCGTGCCGCGCGCACTGCGGACATCGGGTTGTCTCGCTGCCGAGATCCTCATCCACGAAGGAACTCCGGAGTCCATCGTGCTGGTGACCCGGTGGGATCTCGCTCCGGTGTTCGAGGAGGGCTGGCCCTCGGACGAGATCTTGACGCGTGCCCGGGCCCAGCACTTGAAGACCTTGCGCACCGTCATCGACTGAGCTTCCGATGGCCGACAACGCGCTACGGGCGCTGCTCCGGAGCGGGCCCGCCGTGATTGATGGCGGTCTCGCCTCCGAGCTCGAGGCACGGGGTCACGATCTTTCTGGCACCCTGTGGTCCGCGCGGCTGCTGCGCGATGACCCTGCAGCGATCCGCGATGTGCATGCGGCCTACTTCCGGGCCGGCGCTGCTGTGGGCATCTCGGCGTCCTACCAAGCGTCGAGGATCGGGTTCGTGCGACACGCGTCCACGGTGGACGAAGCGGATCGGCTGCTGCGGCTCTCGGTTGCGATCGTGCGGGAGGCGCGCGACCTCGTGGCGGCGGAGGGGGCCGTCCGTCAGATGCTCGTTGCTGCATCCGTCGGCCCCTACGGCGCCACCCTTCATGACGGTTCGGAGTACCGGGGTCGATACGGGGTCGCGCACGATGACCTCGTGCGATTCCACCGCGAGCGCATTGAGGTCCTCGTTGACGCGCGACCGGATCTGCTCGCGGTCGAGACCGTGCCGGATCTCGACGAAGCGTCCGCAATCCTCGAGGCATTGCGTGGGGTGGGCGTGCCGGCGTGGATGTCCTTCTCGTGTATGGACGATGAGCGCACGTGCGCCGGCCAGCCGATCGAGGACGCGGCGGATCTGTGCGGTGACGCCACGGCCATCGAGGCGATCGGGATCAACTGCACCAAGCCCGAGCACATCGCAGGTCTGGTGACGCGCATCCGTGCGACGCGACCCGAACTGCCGATCGTGGTCTACCCCAACGCGGGCCGCGTGTGGGATGGGGTCGCGTCGGCGTGGCTCGGCGAGGGCATGGATCTGCTGCCGCGATCGGCGGTGGCGGAGTGGTTCGATTCGGGAGTGTCGCTAGTCGGTGGCTGCTGTGGCCTCGGGCCGGCCGCCGTCGCCGATGCGGTCGCAGTCGCCTCCCGGCGTTGAGGGCATCCGGGTCGGTGTCGCACTGCGCGCGGGCGGGAACGTTCTGCGAGTTCGCGTCAGCGGATGTCGCAGACGAAGGCCCAGGGGTCATCGCCGATCCGGGTGATCAACACGACCGCGGTGTGAGGTCCTGGGGGTAGTGCGAGAACGCGGCGAATATCGTCGGGGTCCTGTCCTATCGCGCGCTTTTTGATCACCACACGACCGACTCCGCGCTCGCGAAGCGCGTCTCGCAGGCGGCCGATATGAAGTGGCAGAGCCAGTTCGACGCGGAAGTGTGCGGCGAGCGGGCTCGGGCCCGGGTCCGTGTCGGTGGTGATGTAGGCGACGCGGGGATCAAGCAGCCTGCCGCCGAGAAGTGCGGCGAGGTCGCTCACGAGACCTGAGCGGATCACTGCGTCGTCAGGTTCGAGCAGCCAGGATCCGATGTCGCCCACCGGGGGAGGGGCCTGGTCGAGGAGGTCGATCGTCGATGTCAGCGAGGTCGGCTCGCCCTTGCGCACGATGAGGGCGCGGCGTCGCACCGAATTGTTACCCGCGGAATCCATTGCGGGCCAGGCGAATTCGGCCTCCACTAGATCGCCGTCTACCGAGGTCCAGGTGGCGCAACCGCCGACGGGCGTGAGCTCGTGAGGCACTCCGGGCGCGACCTTCGCGGCCGTGCGCGGAACCCTTGCCGCGACCCCGACCACCCACGACCACCTCGGTGACCACGACTCGGGGTCTGTGACGCGGGCGCTTCGGCCTTCGTTTCGCGAGGCTGGGTCGCGTCGAGCGGGATCGACGAACACCGCGTCGGCCGACGCGAGAACGGTGGCGAGGACGGTGTCGTCGGTGACATCGCCGACGATGACACGCACCCGATCGGCGAGCCCGAGCTCCTCGACGTTCGCGGCCGCGAGTGCGGCGGTCAATGGATCGGATTCGACGGCGGTGACGGTCAATCCCATGCGTGCGAAGGCGATCGAGTCGAGCCCAATGCCGCATCCGAGATCGGCCACATGAGTGGCCCCGGATCCGAGGTAACGGACTGCGCGCAGCTCGGCGGCGACGGTGCGCGTGGCTTGCTCTGATCCGTCGTCGGTCATGAGAAGGGAGTCGACGATGTCCCCGAGCCGGGGGCGGGCACGACGACGCATGCGGACCTGGGACAGGGCTGCCGACACGAGCGACGGGTTGGCGCCCGGATGCGCGCGCCGCAGGGAGGAGGCAGCCTTCAGCGGATCGATCGCTCGGGCGTCACCGGCGGCGGCGCGGCCATGAGCGTCGTTGTCGTGCGCAGTGGCATCGGTGAGGAGCGCGCGCCCTTCGGCGCTGCGCAGGGCGTCGACGACCGAGGGATCCACGCCCGTGAGCCTGCCAGAGGCCGGCCCTCGCTGCGCTCGGACTGGCACTCAGGTTGACCGATTCCCCCCGGGGCAACGTCTCCGCTGCGCTTCGACGGCCCCTTGATCGGTCCCCCTGAGGCCGGCCCTCGCTGCGCTCGGACTGGCACTCAGGTTGACCGAGTGCCAACTGGTTCCTAGGGTGGACCCGTTGGCACTCTCCACTGGAGAGTGCCATGCGACCCGGCCGGTGCGGTACCTGCGACGACGCCCCGGAATCACCGATCGCATCCATGCACCATGACTCACTTACCAGGTGGAGGACAGACCGTGTCGGTCACCATCAAGCCACTCGAGGATCGCATCCTCGTTAAGGCCCTCGAGGCCGAGCAGACGACGGCCTCTGGCCTCGTCATCCCGGACACCGCCAAGGAGAAGCCCCAGGAGGGCGAGGTCTTGGCAGTGGGCCCGGGTCGATTCGAAGACGGTCAGCGCTTGCCGCTGGACGTTCAGGTCGGCGACAAGGTCATCTACTCGAAGTACGGCGGCACCGAGGTCAAGTATGACGGCCAGGAGCTCCTCATCCTGTCCGCCCGCGACATCCTCGCCGTCGTCGTCAAGTAGATCGCTGTCGTCGGCTCCGCGTCACTAGACGCACATGAGCTGACGGGTCAGAACCCTACGCAATCCGCCCCGGCGGCCCCCGGGCCCCGGGGCGGATTCGTCCCCCAGACAACGAAGGAACGGCACACAACACATGGCCAAGATCCTGGAGTTCGACGAGAACGCGCGTCGCAGCCTCGAGCGCGGCGTCAACGCGCTCGCCGACGTCGTCAAGGTGACGCTCGGCCCGAAGGGCCGCAACGTCGTCATCGACAAGAAGTGGGGCGCACCCACGATCACCAACGACGGTGTGACCATCGCGCGGGAGGTGGAGCTCGAGGACCCGTATGAGAACCTCGGCGCCCAGCTCGCCAAGGAGGTCGCCACCAAGACCAACGACGTCGCGGGTGATGGCACTACCACCGCGACCGTCCTGGCACAGGCGATGGTCCGCGAGGGCCTGAAGGTCGTCACCGCTGGTGGCGCGCCGATGGACATCAAGCGAGGCATCGACAAGGGCGTCGCCGCGATCAACGCGCGTCTCCACGAGATGGCCCGCGACGTGTCGGGCAAGGCTGAGATCGCCGACGTGGCGACCATCTCCTCGCAGGACCGCGCAATCGGCGACCTCATCGCTGAGGCGTTCGACAAGGTCGGCAAGGACGGCGTCATCTCCGTCGAGGAGTCCAGCAGCACTGCTCTCGAGCTCGACTTCACCGAGGGCATGCAGTTCGACAAGGGCTACATCTCGCCGTACTTCGTCACCGACGCCGAGCGCATGGAGGCCGTCCTCGAAGACGCCTACGTCCTCATCGTCCAGAACAAGATCTCCAGCGTCTCCGAGCTGCTTCCGTTGCTGGAGAAGGTCGTTCAGGCCGCCAAGCCGCTGTTCATTGTCGCCGAGGACGTCGACGGGGAGGCGCTGTCGACTCTCGTCGTCAACCGCATCCGCGGCACGTTCGCCTCAGTGGCGGTCAAGGCTCCGGCCTTCGGCGACCGTCGCAAGGCGATCCTGCAGGACCTCGCGATCCTCACCGGTGCCCAGGTTGTCACCCCCGAGGTTGGTCTCAAGCTTGACCAGGTCGGCCTTGAGGTTCTCGGCACCGCTCGTCGCATCGTCATCACCAAGGACGACTCGACCATCGTCGAGGGTGGGGGCGACCCCACGGCCGTCGCCGACCGCGTTGGCCAGATCCGCGTCGAGATCGAGAACAGCGACAGCGACTGGGACAAGGAGAAGCTCAACGAGCGTCTCGCCAAGCTCGCGGGCGGCGTGTGCGTCATCAAGGTCGGCGCGCACACCGAGGTTGAGCTCAAGGAGAAGAAGCACCGCATCGAGGACGCTGTGTCCGCGACGCGTGCGGCGATCGAAGAGGGAATCGTCGCCGGTGGCGGCTCCGCCCTCGTTCACGCCGCCGCTGTGCTCGAGGGCAACCTCGGGCTCGAGGGTGATGAGGCCACTGGCGTCGGGATCGTCCGTCGCGCTACGGGTGAGCCGCTTCGCTGGATCGCGGAGAACGCGGGTGAGCAGGGCTACGTCGTCGTCCAGCGCGTCCGCGAGCTCGCTGTTGGGCACGGCTACAACGCTGCGACCGACGAGTACGTCGACCTCATTGCGGCCGGCGTTATCGACCCGGTCAAGGTGACACGTTCGGCTCTGTCGAACGCTGCCTCGATCGCGGCACTCCTTCTCACCACTGAGGTTCTCGTGGTGGAGCAGAAGGAAGAAGCCGCTGAGGGCGGTGCCGGTCACGGTCACTCGCACGGCGCTGGTGGCCACGGCCACTGATCTACCGAATGCATGACGAAGCCCCGACTGCTGAGCAGTCGGGGCTTCGTTGTTGCTTAGGCCATGCGTGACGCGGGGAAGCTCAGACGCTCGCTGAGGTAGACCGACTCGCGATCATCTTCCGAGAGGCCACCCCACACGCCGTAGGGCTCCCGTACCGCGAGCGCGTGAACGGCGCACTGGGCGATGACCGGGCAGCGGGTGCACACGGTCTTGGCGGCGAGTTCCCGCGAGAGCCGGGATGGTCCGCGTTCACCTTCGGGATGGAAGAAAAGATCGGTGTCCTCGCCGCGGCACGCCGCGTCTAGTTGCCAGTCCCACAGGTCGGCGTTCGGACCGGGAAGTCTCGTGACATCTGCCATGGTGTGCCCCCACTAGTGATCGAGTGATCACAAGGTACAACCGCGCCAGAGGTTGGTCAATGTGATCCCCTGCACATCGACGTGCTGCTCCAAGGCGGAGGCGATGGGGGCGAGGCGGCACCTGTCGGCGGAGTCATGGCCCTGCGGAATCAAGAGGTGATCTTGAGGTTTTTCGGGGCATTCTGGGTCGCTGCCCACGGGCGCCTGCGCCAGACTGGCGTGTGTGACTGCCACTGCTGAGCCGACGGAGCCGCGTCTGGCCTTTCCCGAGGCAGTCGCGAAGCAGGGCGACGCGATGCACCCCGGAATCACGGTGGCGGCCCTGGCACGCCGGCTCGGAGTGGCGCCGGCGACTCTGCGCACCTGGGACCGCCGTTACGGGCTCGGATCCTCAGACCATGAGGCCGGATCGCACCGCCGCTACTCCGAGGCTGATGTCGCCCGCCTCGTTCTCATGCGTCGCCTGGTCAATACGGGGGTCCCCCCAGGTGCCGCAGCTCGGACGGCTCTTGCCGCACCCGTTGATCAGGACGATCGCGGTGTGGAGGTCGACGCCAGAACCCAAATCGGCGCTGGCTCGCTGGCCCCCATCGCGCGGCCCGCTGCCGTGGTCGTGCGCGGGCTCACGCAGGCGTCACGGTCACTCGACGCCGCCACGTGTTCGGAGATTGTCTGTGAGTCCATTGATGCCCGTGGAGTCGTCTGGACCTGGGAGCACGTCCTGATCCCTGTCATGGTCGAGGTCGGCAGGCTCTGGGAGAGCACCGGCCGCGGGGTCGAGGTTGAGCACTTGCTCTCCGAATCGGTCATCGCGGCCCTCTCTGCGGTGTCATTGGTTCGCCGCAAGGTCATCAACGCCCGCCCGGTCCTGCTGGCCTGCGCCGAGCTCGAGACCCACTCCCTTCCGCTCGTGGCACTGGGCGCCGCGCTGGCGGAGAAGAACGTCGGCGTTCGCGTCCTCGGTGGCCGTGTCCCCCCGTCCGCGCTGATCTCGGCCATTCAGCGCGTGGGGCCAAGCGCGGTGCTCCTGTGGTCCTCGAGCGAGCGCACCGGCCAGCCGCACTTGCTGGAGAATCTGCCCGACCAGCGCCCGGCGCCGCTTCTGTTGGCCGCAGGGCCTGGGTGGGTGGATCCGGTGCCGACCGGGGTCGTGCGCGTCACCGATTTCGCAGGTGCCCTCGACCGCCTCGTCGAGGTTGCGCGGGCCTGACCGACGGGCTCGCGGCGGATCCGAAGCTCATGGTCGCCCGCTCGAGATTGGATGCCGATACGCTCGCGTCGCCGAGCGGCGCCTCCGATCGGCCTTCATCCGCCGCCCTGACGGAGCCTTCGTGGACCACGAGCACACCGCGCGACTCGCCGAGCTTCTCGCCGCGGGGGAGCGGGCCGCATTCCATGGCCGTCCCGATGCCGGGATCGAACCGCTGCGCCGAGCACTCGAGGTGGCTGCGCCGGCCGACGCCGAATCTGCCGCCGCGACTTGGCTTCTGGGGGTGTGTCTTGCCGCCTGCGGACGCTACGGCTCGGCCATGGCCGTTCTCGAGCCGCTCGCGCGCACATCGCCGACGGAGCCCGAGCGAGCGCTCTTCGCCTCCTTCGCCGCAGCCAGCCTGGCCAGCGTGGCCCGGCAGCTCGGCCGTCACAGCGACGCTCGTCGTCTCGATCAACGTGCCCTCGACCTTGCGGGCGAGGCGCCCGAGGCGCGTTTCGACGCCGCTCTTGGACTCGCCTCAGATGCCGTGGGGCTCGGAGAACTCGAAGCGGCTGAGGCCTCCGCAACCACCGCCATCGCCCTTGCGGAGGGCCGCACGGACTGGTGGCGTCAGCGGGTTCGACTCGACTGGGTGCGATCCGAGATCGACATGCTCAGGGGTGATTCTGCTTCGGGCGTGATTCGTACCAACCGAGCCATCTCGCTGGCGGAGACCTCTGGGGCTCCGCGCCATGTGGCCAAGGGACTTCTCTTGCGAGGGGTCGCACAGGTTCAGGCGGGAAGCCTCGACGAGGCGGTGTCGAGCCTGCGACGTGCGGCGACGCTGGCCGAGAGCCTGGGTGCGGCGCCGCTGGCGTGGCCAGCGTGGGCGCTGATCGGGGCGCTCACGGCCGAGGCCCGGCCCTCCGAGAGCGCCACCGCGCTCGCGTCGGCCCGCGCGGGGGTTCGCACGATCGCCGACGACCTGCCGCCGCCGCTCGCCCAGACCTGGCTTGAGCGCCCCGACATCGTCGAGCTCCTCGCACCGTGACCGACAGGGGATCCGTGCGCGGGTCCTGTGCCGATGTCAGACCCACGGCGGGGTCGCGAGCGGCGAGCGGGCGCTGAGTTGGACGTCGTCCGCGACTGAAGTCCAGGCCTGGGGATGCCGAACACTCTTGAGAAGCGCACCGCGGACCACGTGGTACGACCGATCGGGAGGACGTGCTCGGCGCCATGACCACTGTGCTCGTATGTGATGACGCCCCCCTCGCTCGCGAGGCGATCCGCCGTGCCGTGGGTGCGGTACCCGGCATCGAGCGGGTGACGGCCGCCGGTAGCGGCGAGGAAGTCCTTGCCCGATATCCGATCGAGCGTCCCGACCTCGTGCTGATGGATGTCCGCATGCCCGGAATCGGCGGTGTCGAGGCCTCGCGTCGGCTCATGGCCTCGCACCCGGACGCCATGATCTTTATGCTCACGATGGGTGAAGACCCCGACGGGGTCGCTCGTGCCGTCTCCTGTGGTGCTCGGGGCTACATCGCCAAGGATGCCGCGCGCGAAGAGGTGGCGGCCACGGTGGCGCTCGCCCTTGCGCACAGTGGGGCAGCGTCGGGTTCGAGGTCGAACCGTGTGCGCCCCGCAGGAAGTCCGCCCGCCCTGACCGAGCGCGAGCGCGAGGTTCTTGATGGCATGAGCCGTGGCAAGAGCAACGGCGACATCGGCCGCGAGCTCTATCTGTCGGAAGACACGATCAAGACCCACGCCCGCCGACTCTTCCGCAAACTGGCTGCAGCCGACCGCGCGCAGGCCGTCGCCCTGGGGTTCCGATGGGGAATCCTGCACTAGGAGATCGGCGCGATCATCGTCCGGCGCTGGGGCGGGTAATCTAGGCCGCACCGCTCGCGACCGGAAGGCCTCCCGTGTCCGACCCTCAGTACGCCGGTACGCCCGAGAAGTTCGGGGCGATCGGACTCACGTACGACGATGTCCTGCTTCTGCCCGGCGAGACCGACGTGATCCCGTCCGAAGTCAACACCGCCACCAAGCTCACCCGTGAGATCACGATCGCGGTGCCGCTCGTGTCCGCGGCCATGGACACCGTCACCGAGGCCCGCATGGCCATCGCGATGGCGCGCCAGGGCGGTATCGGCGTGCTGCACCGCAACCTCTCCATCGAGGACCAGGCCGCCCAGGTCGACATGGTGAAGCGCTCCGAGTCCGGCATGATCTCCGACCCCGTCACCGTCGGGGCCGACGCGACCTTGGCCGAGCTCGACGAGTTGTGCGGCCGCTACCGGGTGTCGGGTCTGCCTGTGGTCGATGAGCACCGCACGTTGCTCGGCATCGTCACGAACCGCGATCTGCTGTTCATTCCCATCGATGAGTTCGCGCAGCGCCGGGTGCGCGAAGTCATGACCCCGATGCCGCTCATCACCGCACCGGTGGGAATATCCCGCGCGGATGCGGCGGGGCTGCTGGCCAAGCACAAGATCGAGAAGCTTCCGCTGGTCGACGAGACCGGGCGCCTTCGCGGCCTGATCACCGTCAAGGACTTCGTCAAGACCGTGCAGTTCCCCGCTGCCACCAAGGATGGCGAGGGTCGACTGCGCGTCGCGGCCGCGATCGGCTACTGGGGTGACGCTTGGGAGCGCGCCACCGCGCTCGTAGAGGCGGGTGTCGACGTCCTCGTCGCCGACACCGCCAACGGCGAGGCTCGGCTGCTCCTCGAGATGATCGCGCGCTTGAAGTCCGACCCGTTCACCCGTCACGTCCAGGTGATCGGCGGCAATGTCGCGACCCGGTCCGGCGCCCAGGCGCTCGTCGACGCGGGTGCCGATGCGGTCAAGGTGGGTGTGGGCCCGGGCTCCATCTGCACCACCCGCGTGGTGGCGGGCGTGGGCGTTCCGCAGGTCACCGCGATCTACGACGCCTCGCTGGCGTGCAGGCCCGCAGGTGTGCCAGTGATCGGCGACGGTGGTCTGCAGTACTCCGGCGATATCGCCAAGGCGCTCGTCGCCGGCGCTGACACCGTGATGCTTGGATCCCTCCTTGCCGGGTGCGAGGAGAGCCCCGGCGACCTCGTGTTCGTCAATGGCAAGCAGTTCAAGCACTATCGCGGCATGGGCTCGATCGGTGCCATGGCCTCGCGGGGTCGGGTGTCCTACTCCAAGGACCGCTACTTCCAGGCAGACGTCAACAACGATGAGAAGATCGTGGCCGAGGGGGTCGAGGGCCAGGTGCCCTATCGCGGCCCGCTCTCGGCTGTGGCCCATCAGCTCATCGGCGGGCTGGGCCAGTCGATGTTCTATGTCGGCGCGCGCACGATCCCCGAACTCCAGGAGCGAGGCCGCTTCGTCCGCATCACGGCGGCCGGGCTCAAGGAGAGCCACCCCCACGACATCCTGATGACGGTCGAGGCACCGAACTACCAGTCCTGACAGCACGTCTGGAGCGTCGAGCGCAGACAACGCCGCGCACTAGCGTCGCCAAGTTCCAGCAGCACCACGCGCAGCACTAGCGAGAAGTACGAGCACGCAGCACGATTCCATAGGCCGACACCGCAGAGGACAGCCGTGACCGAGATCGAGATCGGACGCGCCAAGCGCGCACGCCCCGCGTACGGGCTTGACGACATTGCGATCGTGCCGAGTCGTCGCACGCGCGAGCCTGAGGCCGTGTCGGTCGCCTGGCAGGTCGACGCCTATCGCTTCGAAGCCCCGGTACTCGCGGCACCGATGGACTCCGTGGTCTCCCCGGCGACCGCGATCGAAATTGGCCGTCTCGGTGGCCTCGGGGTGCTCGACCTCGATGGCCTCTGGACCCGCTACGACGATCCCGAGCCGATCCTGGACGAGATTGCCTCTCTTTCGGCGGCCACGGTGACGCGCAGGCTCCAGGAGATCTACTCCGCGCCGATCCGCGCAGAGTTGATCGCCGCGCGCATCGCCGAGATCAGGGCCGGGGGAGTCACGGTGGCAGCCGCGCTATCCCCGGTGCGTACCGCCGAGTTCGCCAAGGCGGTGGTCGACGCAGGCGTCGACGTCTTCGTGATCCGCGGAACCACCGTGAGTGCCGAGCATGTCGCGCGCCCCGGTGCCCGAGAGCCCTTGAACCTCAAGGAGTTCATCTACGAGCTCGACGTTCCGGTGATCGTCGGCGGATGCGCTACCTACCAGGCGGCGCTCCACCTCATGCGCACCGGAGCGGCGGGTGTCCTCGTCGGGTTCGGCGGCGGCGCCGCACACACCACCCACGACGTACTCGGCGTGCGCGTGCCGATGGCCTCGGCGATCGCCGACGTCGCTGCCGCGCGGCGCGACTATCTCGACGAGTCGGGTGGGCGCTATGTCCACGTCATCGCCGACGGCGGCGTCGGACGATCCGGTGATCTCCCCAAGGCCATCGCATGCGGGGCAGATGCAGTGATGGTGGGCTCCCCGCTGGCACGTGCCAGCGAGGCGCCCGGTCGCGGCTGGCACTGGGGCATCGAAGCCACACATGCCGAGCTGCCGCGCGGCGAGCGCGTGCACCTGGGCACCGCAGGCACCCTGGCGGAGATCCTCCACGGGCCCTCGCACACCCACGACGGCACGATGAACCTCGTCGGGGCCCTGCGTCGCGCGATGGCCACCACGGGCTACTCCGACCTCAAGGAGTTCCAGCGGGTCGAGATCGTTCTCAACCCCCAGCGCTGATCGCGTCGATGGCCATGACCACACCCGACCTTCACTACGACGTCGTGGTGATCGGCAGCGGTTTCGGCGGTTCGGTGACGGCGCTCCGGCTCACCGAAAAGGGTTACCGCGTCGGGGTTCTTGAGGCTGGCGCTCGCTTCGACGATGCGGACTTCGCGGCAACGTCCTGGCGCATTCGCAAGTTCCTCTACGCGCCTCGATTGGGCCTGTACGGAATCCAGCGGATACACCTGCTCCCGAACGCGGTCGTGCTCGCCGGTGCGGGTGTCGGTGGAGGATCGCTGGTGTACGCCAACACGCTGTATGTGCCACCCGCCCCGTTCTTCCAGGATCCGCAGTGGGCCGCGATCACTGATTGGGAACGTGAGCTCGCGCCCTATTACGACCAGGCAACGCGCATGCTCGGGGTCACCGATGTGCCGCGCATGTCACCGCTCGATGAGACCTTCGAGGCCGTAGCGAAGGACATGGGGGTGGGCACGAGTTTTCGGCTCACTCCCGTGGGTGTCTTCTTCGGGTCGGGTGCGGGCGTCAGCGAGCCTGATCCGTTCTTCGGGGGCGCGGGCCCCGCGCGACGCGGCTGCACCGAATGCGGCGAGTGCATGACCGGTTGTCGTCACAATGCGAAGAACACCCTGCCCAAGAACTACCTCGGTCTCGCTGAGGCGGCGGGCGCCGTGGTGCATCCCATGACCACGGCTTCGGTGATCCGACCTCTGGCCGAAGGTGGATACGCGGTCGAGACGACGCGTACAGGGCCGTGGGCCAGAGGTCGTCGCACCTTCACCGCCGATCATGTCGTGATGGCCGCGGGCACGTTCAACACCCAGAAGTTGTTGCACCGCATGCGCGATGAGGGCACGCTGCCGAATCTTTCGCAGCGACTCGGTCAGATCTCGCGCACTAATTCCGAGTCGATTGTGGGTGCCATCTCGCGGCGCAAGAATGTCGACTTCACGCGCGGCGTGGCCATCACCTCGTCGTTCCATCCCGATGATCGAACCCACATCGAGTCCGTCCGCTACGGCAGGGGCAGCAACCTCATGGGACTTCTCGGCACGGTGATGACGGACGGGGTCGAGGGCAAGGCGCGGTGGAAGGTGTGGGTCCGAACGATGGCGGCACGACCCTCTGATGCCTTGCGCTCGTTGAGTGTTCGGCGTTGGTCCGAGCGGGGCGCTGTGGCGCTGGTGATGCAGTCGGTCGATAACTCCGTCACGGTTAGTGGTGTCCGATCGCGGTGGGGGCGCTGGCATCTCACGTCACGACAGGGGGAGGGTGAGCCGAATCCCACCTGGATCCCCGCGGGCAATGACGCCGCACGCCGCATCGCCGAGCGGATCGACGGCTTCCCCATGGGGCAGCTCGGCGATCTCATGGATGCGCCCATGACGGCGCACTTCGTTGGCGGCTGTTGCATCGGCGCTGACGCCGAACATGGGGTCGTCGACGCGTATCACCGCGCGTTCGGACATGCGGGCCTGCACGTGGTCGACGGATCGGCGATCACGGCCAATCTCGGAGTGAATCCCTCGCTGACGATCACGGCGCAGGCCGAACGGGCGATGGCCCTGTGGCCCAATCGTGGTGACCTCGACGCCCGCCCGGCATTGGGCGATCCCTA
This sequence comes from Actinomycetota bacterium, assembly GCA_009697815.1. Taxonomy (GTDB): domain Bacteria; phylum Actinomycetota; class Actinomycetes; order S36-B12; family CAIYMF01; genus Longivirga. The sequence continues at coordinate 9,905 of WLRQ01000029.1, read as the reverse complement.
CCTCGAGGTGCCCGCGGTGGCTCCACGCCGGCCCGCGGTGCCCGCGTCGGCGCCAGGTGCGCTGCGGCTCCCCGGCCCTCGCGGTTCCGCGGAGCGCGCGCGCTGAGCGTCGCGCCCCGGGTTCACGCGGCGATTGTGAGCCAATCGGACGGCCAGTTCTCTGGCATTTGGGGCCTCGAGATCGGTACCGTCGGGCCTGAGGCCCGCTGGATGCGTCCGAGGACCGCACGATCCGACGACCGCACGCTACGTCGACCGCACGACCGACTCGATTGAGGTGTCTCGTGAGCCACTCCAGGCCATCGCCGGAAGACCAACCAGCGCCGCCGCCCCCGCCGCCGGCTGAGGGCGTATCGCCGCCGACGGCTGAGGAGGCCGCAGCACCCCCACCCCCGCCGCCGGCTGAGGGCGTATCGCCCCCGCCCCCGCCGCCCCCGACCCCGCCCGGCTACGAGGTGCTGGGCGCTATGGCGCACACCCCTGTTCCGAGGTCCTCGAGCAAGGCCACCGTGATTCTGGTGCTCGGGATCGCCGCACTGGTTCTCTGCGGTGCTTACGGAGTCGGGCTCGTGTGCGCGATCGTGGCCCTGGCCATGGCACCGGGTGCTCGACGCGAGATCGCCGGGTCACGCGGGTCGCTTTCGGGAACCGGGATGATCCAGGCGGGTGTCATCTGCTCCTGGGTGGCGATCGGCTTGACCATCGTCGCCGCTGCGGTCGTCGTGGTGGCGCTCCTGGTCAGCAAGAACCCCCCGATGATGGGCACCTGAGCCCTCAGCGCTGGCGGGCGGCCAATACCGCGCGGAGTCGGGCGGTGCCTCACGGCTACGATCGTGGGACACCGCCCGCCTTCCGTTCGAAGGGCCCGTGACCTCCGTGTCGACCCCCAGCCATCGCCCCGTGCTCGTCGTCGACTTCGGAGCCCAGTACGCGCAGTTGATCGCCAGGCGGGTCCGCGAGGCCCATGTCTACAGCGAGGTCGTCCCCTCGACGATGTCCGTGGCCGACATGCTGGCCAAGGACCCGGTCGCGGTGATCTTGTCTGGTGGCCCGTCGTCGGTCTACTCCGACGGTGCCCCCCAGGTTGACCCCGCGCTGTTCGGCGCGGGCGTGCCCACATTCGGCATCTGCTACGGATTCCAGGCGATGGCACTTGCTCTCGGTGGCGAGGTCGCCCGCACGGGCCTGTCGGAGTTCGGTGGCACCGCGCTCACGATCACCAACCCCGACTCCGCGTTGTTCGCCGGCACCCCGCTGACGCAGACGGTGTGGATGTCGCACGGCGACGCCGTGCACCGCGCACCCGAGGGCTTCTCGGTCACGGCCGTCACCGAGGGTGCGCCGGTCGCGGGCTTCGAGGACATCTCCCGTCGCCTCGCCGGAGTGCAGTTCCACCCCGAGGTCGTGCACTCCGAGCACGGCCAGCGCGTGCTCGAGCACTTCCTCTACGACATCGCCGGTATCGAGCCCACGTGGACGGCCTCAAGTGTGATCGACGAGCAGGTGGCCTTGATCCGCGCGCAGGTCGGCGACAAACTCGTGATCTGCGGGCTTTCCGGCGGTGTCGACTCCGCCGTGGCCGCGGCCCTCGTGCACCGAGCGGTCGGTGACAATCTCACGTGCGTGTTCGTCGACCACGGCCTGCTCCGCAAGGGGGAGCGCGAGCAGGTCGAGAACGACTACGTCGCGGCCACGGGGATCAAACTCAAGGTTGTCGACGCCTCCGAGCGTTTCCTCGCCGAGCTTGATGGTGTGATCGATCCCGAAGAGAAGCGCAAGACCATCGGGCGCTTATTCATCAGGATCTTTGAGGCCGCTGCGCTCGAGGTGGTGGCCGAGGCTGGGGCCCACGGCCAGCAGGTCGAGTTCCTGGTACAGGGCACCCTCTACCCCGATGTCGTCGAGTCCGGTGGTGGCACGGGAACGGCCAATATCAAGAGCCACCACAACGTGGGGGGTCTGCCCGACGACCTCGCATTCGCCCTCGTCGAGCCGCTCCGCGCACTGTTCAAGGACGAGGTGCGCGCGGTCGGCGCTGAGCTCGGACTACCCCCGGCGATGGTGTGGCGCCACCCGTTCCCCGGGCCGGGTCTTGCGATCCGGATCGTGGGCGCGGTCTCGCGGGAGCGTCTCGAACTGCTGCGCGAGGCCGACGCGATCGTGCGTGAGGAAGTCACGGCTGCCGGTCTCGACCGCTCGATCTGGCAGTTCCCCGTGGTACTTCTCGCCGATGTGCGATCGGTGGGCGTCCAGGGCGATGGCCGCAGCTATGGGCACCCGATCGTGCTGCGCCCGGTCTCGAGCGAGGACGCCATGACGGCGGACTGGTCGCGCCTGCCGTACGACCTGCTCGCGAAGATCTCCACCCGCATCACCAATGAGGTGCGCGAGGTCAACCGGGTGGTGCTCGACATCACGAGCAAGCCGCCGGGCACGATTGAGTGGGAATAGTCCACCAGGCAGACCACGTCGGTGTTCTGGCCCGTCAGAAGGACATCGCACGGGCTCTCGTGACGCGGGCTCGCCTGCACGTCGTCGCGACGGGCGAGGCCAGCATGTGCGGACGCCTCGCCCGATGATCTAGAGCGAGGCCAGCTTGGCCTGGATATCCTTCAGGCTCGGGTTCGTCGCGGCACTGCCGTCGGCGAAGACCACGGTCGGCACGGTCTGGTTGCCCCCGTTGACGCTCATGACGTAGTCGGCAGCCGTGGGGTCCTGCTCGATGTCGACCTCGGTGAAGGTGATGCCCTCGCGCGTGAGCTGTGACTTCAATCGGCTGCAGTAGCCGCACCAGGGCGTGCTGTACATCGTGAACGACATGGCCGATCGTGCTCCTCGACATTGTGGTACGTGGTCGCCGCGAGAGTAGGGGCGCGGCCCGGGCATCCGCCCGGCAGTGGCGTCAACGCACCAGAGCCGCGCGGTTGTTCCCGGCAACCCTGTCACGGCCCGGCCGGGGTGCTCGAGCCAGGTCTGCCCAGGCCTTTCACCGTCACCTGAGCGGGTATCCGGGCGCGTCATGTGGACAGCGGGGACCGGATCGCCAACCCCGTCCGACCCGACTGCGAGGATGTCGAACGTGACCGACAACCTCGACCCGCCTGCCAGTGCTGCTGCGGGTTCGCGGCGGCCCGGCCGGGTCAGCCCCGTCCGCCCGAGTGGTCCCGACGCCGTCCTCGAGGCCCTCGATCCCGAGCAGCGCGAGGTCGCGCTGGCAGTGTCGGGCCCGGTCGTCGTGCTGGCGGGTGCTGGCACCGGCAAGACACGCGCGATCACCCACCGCATCGCCTACGCCACCCTCACCGGCCAGCACGACCCCCGCCGCACCCTCGCGGTTACCTTCACCGCGCGAGCCGCGGGCGAGATGCGCCAGCGGCTCGCCGAGCTCGGAGTCGAGGGGGTCCAGGCCCGCACCTTCCACGCGGCGGCGCTTCGCCAGCTCCGCTACTTCTGGCCCCGTGTGATCGGCGGCGCGGTTCCCGAGATCCTCCCGAGTAAGGCCCGCATCCTTGCGCCCGTCCTGCGACGTGCCGGATTCTCCGACCCGTCACTGGCCCGCGACGTCGCCGGCGAGATCGAGTGGGCCAAGGCCAGCCAGGTGGTGGCACCGGACTACCCCGCGGCAGCGCTCCGGGCGCGACGCGAACCACCCGGCAACCTCACCCACGCCGATATCGCGACGATCTACGCGGCCTACGACGACCGCAAGACAGCCGAGGGGCTCATCGACTTCGAGGATGTCCTGCTGCTCACCGTCGGGATGCTCGACACCCGCCCCGATATCGTCGATGAGATCCGCACGGCTTATCGCTGGTTCACGGTCGATGAGTACCAAGACGTCAACCCCTTGCAGCAGCGGCTCCTCGAGCTCTGGCTCGGCGACCGCGACGACCTCTGTGTTGTCGGCGATGCCAGCCAGACCATCTACACCTTCACGGGTGCGAGCTCGTCCTATCTCGTCGACTTTCGCTCGCGTTTCCCCCATGCCACCGAGGTACGCCTGGTGCGGTCCTACCGCTCTACCCCGCAGGTGGTGGCGCTGGCGAATCGTGTTCTGGCCAGTGCGACGGGCCCCGAGGCCAAGCTGCGGCTCGAGCTGCGCGCAACCCGCGCCGATGGGCCCGAGCCCGTGGTGCGCGCCCACGACGATGAGCCGGGTGAGGCGTCCGCCGTCGCGAAGGCGATCTCCGCTCTCATCGCCGCAGGCACTCCGGCACGAGAGATCGCCATCCTCTACCGCATCAATGCGCAGTCCGAGGTGTTCGAAGAGGCACTGGCCGAGGCCTCGATTCCTTATGTGCTGCGGGGAGAATCCGCGTTCTTCCAGCGTGGCGAGGTACGCGAGGCCGTCACCCGGCTGCGCGGTGCGGCCCGCGGGGGCGAGGTGTCGAGCCTGCTCTCCGACGACGTCCGCTCGGTGCTGTCCGCGATGGGCTGGGCCCAGGAGCCCCCGAGCGGCACGGGTGCCGTCCGTGAGCGTTGGGAGAACCTGCTGCGCCTCGTCACCCTCGCTGACGATCTTGCCGCCGCTAATCCGGAGGCGGGCCTCGCCGATCTCGTGGCCGATCTCGATCTCCGGGCGGCCACGCAAGCGGCGCCGACCGCTGACGGTGTCACCCTTTCCACTGTGCACGCGGCCAAGGGGCTCGAGTGGGATGCCGTGTTCGTCGTCGGTCTGGTGCAGGGCACCTTTCCGATCCAATACGCCGATACCCCCGCCCGGCTCGAAGAGGAGCGGCGGCTTTTCTACGTCGCCTGTACCCGCGCTCGTGTGCACCTGGGCTTGTCGTGGGCCCGCAGTCGAGCAGGGCGTGGTCGACGTGAGCGTTCCCCGTTCCTCGACGCGGCCTTTGGCGCCGCTGTCGAGGCCTCGGGTGCCGCGGGTGGTGTTGTGCGCGGCAGCGGGTCGCGCAGCACTGAGCGCGGCCGACGCCGTGGCCCGGCTGCGTGCAAGGTGTGCGGTAAGTCGCTCGTCACCGGGGCCGAGTCTGCGCGTAGTCGGTGTCGCGAGTGCCCCGCGTCCTACGACGAAGATCTCTTCGACCGTCTCAAGGCCTGGCGCAAGGAGGAGTCCGAGCGACGCTCGGTGCCGGCCTACGTCGTCTTCACCGACGCCACCCTCGAGGGAATCGCCACTGACCTTCCCTCCGATACCCGCGCGCTCGTGGCGATTCCGGGTATCGGGGCCCGCAAGCTCGAGGCCTACTCCGACGCCGTGCTGGCACTGGTGCGTGGTGAGGACCCCCCGGTTGTCGCCGGCGACTCGCTCTGACTCTCAACAGCTCCGAGGTCAGCTCTCCACTGGCGGCGATGCCGCGAGCCACGGCCGTTCGCCGGACTTGGCATGGAACGCGTCGCCGCCCTTGAACACGGGGTCGTCGGTGCTCCAGTGGATCGGCTTCTCGAGCTTCTGCAGATGCGGAATGTGCTTGGCGCAGTGGATGAAAGCTTCCTCGACCTCCACGACATGCCATATGAGGGCTGTCAGTGGACCGGTGGCTGTCGCCGCCGCCTCGAGCGCGGGTGATAGGCCGCCCCGGGCGAGGAGTTCACCACTTCCCATGTCACGAACCTTGCCGTTGACATGGAGGCCCACGGTGGTGCGATAGAAGTCGATGAACATGAGCCCGATGTGCGCGTTCTCGCGAATATTGCCGATGGTGGCCATCACACCATTGCCGCGATACTCCGGAAGTGCCAACGTGTTCTCATCCAGGACGTGGACGAATCCGGGTGCTCCTGCCCGGAAGCTTGAGTCGCACTCGCCCCCAGCATCGGCCGAGGCCACGAACACCATCTCCTGCTGGGCGATGAACTGCTGCATCAGCGGGTTGAGATAGGTGAGCACCTGGTGGTCGTAGAAGGCCAGCGCTCGGTGCGTGGTGTCGTACTCCTGCTGGGCCTCGTGTTCACCCCGGCTGCCTGGCAGTGGTACCCGGGGGTCGTCGTAGCGGCTCATCTCTCCAACTCCGTCTCATGGCCACCTCGGCGATCCTGGGTGACCCTCGTGTACCCAGGGGGCATCTACCGGTGACAATTTTGCGGGGCAATGATTGCATGCGCCGCGCCGCGCCGCAAAGGTGGCACACCAATGGCTTAGGTGGGTGCAGGATCGCGCTGTGACCAGGGCTGATCGGTGCGTGTGGTCGTCCTGGTCGAGCCTTTGCACGTGCAGGTGTATCCGGACAATCTCATTGCGGGAGAAGGACTATGGGCGGTCCGAACTGTGCAGGCTGCGGCTATCCGTTCGGGGCCGATATCGAGGGCGACGACGTCTCGGCCTTGCGTGCGCTCGGCGGCATGACCGTGCGGGCGGGCACCACCGACGTGCGCTATTGCTCGTCGTGCACCCGCGCGGCGCTCAGCGACATCGAGTGCCATCTCGGGCTCGCGGTGCGCTGACGCCTCAGGCCACGAACGAGGGGAGCCAGCGCTGGAGCTCTCCGCGCATCGGCACCGTGGCGTCCATCTGCGAGAGCACCCCGATACCTCCGAGCCACACACGGTGGATCAGCATGTACGACGGTGGCAGGTTGATCTTGAATCCGATCGTGAAATCCGGGCGACGAGGGTCGTTGATCCGCGTGAAGTGATCGCGCATCCACCCTCGGTTGAAGTGGAAGTACTCGTGCCGGGCCGGTTCGGCGAATGGGCCGAGATAGTCGAGCAGCAGTGAAGGGTCGACGTCGATCCCGGGCTTGAGGAAGCCCTCGGACCTCAGTCCCTCGACGATTGCGTCGCCATCGCCGAGCATGGCGATACGGAGTAGCTGGCCCATCGCTGCGGGAGGGCCCTCGGGCAGTCGGGCGACGGCCCCGAAGTCGAGCACCCCGAGGCGGCCATCGGGCAGCACTCGGTAGTTGCCCGGGTGTGGATCGGCATGCAGCAGGCCCGCGCGCATCGGCCCGGACATCAGGAACCGGAGGTAGAGCGTGCCGAAGTGATTGCGTTCCTCGGGAGTGCCGTCGGTGATCACTTGAGCCAGGGAGTACCCCTCGAGCCACTCGGAGACCACCACGGTGGGAGATGCCGCGAGCACGTGAGGCACCACGAAATCCTCATCCCCTTCGTAGGCCGCGGCGAACTGGCGCTGCGATTGCGACTCGGTGAGGTAGTCCAGCTCCTCGGCGGCGCGGTCCTTGAGTTCGGCTAGCAGCGGCTTGATGTCGAGTCCGGGGGCGAGTGAGGCGAACATCCGCGCCATGCGTGAGACCTGGTTGAGGTCGCCCATCAGGGCCTTCCCCGCACCGGGGTACTGGATCTTGACTGCCACCTCGCGACCGTCGTGCCACCTCGCTCGGTGCACCTGGCCGATCGACGCCGCCGCGGCAGGGATGTCGTCGAACTCGGAGAAACGGGAGAGCCAGTCCTCGCCGAGTCCTTCGGCCATGCAGGCGCGCACCGTGGTGGCAGGCATCGGGGGTGCGGCGTCCTGAAGCTTGGTCAGCGTGGCCCGGTAAGGGGCGAGCAGTTCTTCGGGCAGTGCCACCTCGAAAATGCTCATGGCCTGGCCGAACTTCATCGCGCCGCCCTTGAGCTCACCGAGGGTCTTGAAGACCTGCTCGGCCGTCCGCTGCTGGATCTCACTCGCGACGAGCTCGGCGTTCTTGCCGCCGACCCGCTTGCCGAGCCCGAGTGCGGTGCGTCCTGCGTACCCGAGCGGGAGCGCGGCCAAGCGGGCACCACGGCTCACGGCACGGCGGGGAAGGTCGGTCACACCACCATTGTGAGGGTGGTTCCGCCCCACCCGCACCCGCAGACGGGGTGAGGCACGACCGGGAGCACGACACCGAGTGCATCCGGAGCGCGGAACTCGACCTGGGCCCGGGTTGTCACCGGCGCGAGAGAGTCGGGGCCGTCGATCAGGTGCAACGACTGAGCGACGGCGAACCCTGCGGCTACGGTCGCGAGGACGCCGCTGTGCGCGCGCGCGACGCTATGCCGGAGCCGGATCTGGTCCGCGAGGGCGGGCCAGGCCTGGTCGAGGTCGCGGGATCTGTGGTCGAGGCACCACAGGCACGCAGTATGCCCCGGGATCACGAGTGGCCCGACCCGCGCAGCTTCGCCAGCGACCGCGACGGCGAGGTGCGGGATCGAGTCGCCGAGCAGATCGTCGGCGAGCTCGGGGTCGGTCCAAGGAACGTCGATGTCGGCTGCAGAGCACACGATCGTGAGCACCGGGCGCCTCGTGCGCATCGCCAGGGTCGTGGGGTGGGCGCCTTGTCGCCGCACAGCCTCGGACACCTCCTCACGCCAGGACAGGTGGGGTTCGTGCGGGCCCACAGTGGTGAAATCGGCGCTCGAGACGAGATGGTCTCCGCCCTGGAGTGCCACGGTTCCTACGCCTGCCGAGGCAAGGCCGAGCGCGATGTGCGCGGCCACTCGGTCGTGGCCGCGGACGACCACGGCCGAGCGCGCTCTCCGTGCCATGGTCTGCACCGCGACGGAGCTGCTGGCAGAGCCGATCGACAGGCTCGCGATGTCGGGGGCGAGCCGCTCACGCCGTGTGGCGCCGAGTGTGGGGGTGGGGCCCGGATCGTCGTCGAGGAGGCCACGCTCGTGGAGCTGGTCGAGCACGGCGTCGAGCTCGGGTGCTAGGCGCAGTACCTCGTGCCGGGCCGTGGTGCCGTCGAGGTGCACGAGGGCGGAGCTTGCGACGTCCGAAAGTCGATCGACGATCACCGCGCGTTCGGGATCGATCCCGATCTGAACTTGATCGGCGCCGCGGCGCAGAACGGGTCGGCCGGGTCGGGCAAGGGGGAGGTGTCGGCTCATGGGCGCAACTGTCGGCGGGAGATTCTGTGCATCGTCGGCGCGATCCACAGCGCGGATCGGCTAGACCTCGGCCGATCGGTCGGCGACGCTGTGCCAACCGCGACGCTGTGCCAACGACGACGGCGCCCCACCCGCACGTTCGCGGGACGGGACGCCGTCAGGGTCGAGCTCAGGCCTTGTTGCCGAGGATCCTGTTGACCTTGGTGTTGCAGACGGGGCAGATGCCCTGCGCCATGCGACGGCCGTTCTTCTCGACGACGACGCCGGTGAACGGACGCTTCTCCTTGCACTTCACGCAGTACGCCTCGCCTGTGTAACTCTCGTCCGCCATGGGGTCTCCTCCTGGTGTGGATACATGCCGCCCCGGTCACCGAACCCGTTGCCGGGATTCTGGCCCGAGGACAGCACGGGCCACCGGGGTGGCCTGGGGCTGGCTCGACACTACGCGCTCGATGCCCCAGATCCACGCGCGGCGCGCCCCTGGGCGGACGAAGATTGGTGATGAATGCCGCATATCGGGATATCTCGCGGGGTCTGAGGAGGGGTCCCACGTGGAGTTCGTTGCGGGGCGAGGGCACGCGATGGCGCGGGCGTGACGCTGTGCTGCCTGGCCCTGGCAGAGATGGGAGGAGCCCTCGGGGCTCACAGTCGCCGTCCGCCTTCCCCTTGCTGACGGCGACCCGTTATCCCGAGGGCTCCTTCGGTGAGGAACCTAGGCCCGCAGATGATCGGTGGTCAATGGGCGTCACCCCCACCTTGTTGACAGACCTGGGGACTACCTGGGGACTATGCGGCGCGTCGCTGTGGACCGATGGTGGACGGCCGGGGGACAAGTCACGAGTCTCCGAGGGTTCACCGCTCATGGCCTGCGCAGACGTTGTCCACTGCCTGTGGATGGAAAATAGTTCTCGCGCTTTGTGACGAGGAGGTGCGGAGGTCGGTGTGTCGCGGGGGTTGGTGACGCTGTCACCAGCGCGGGCTAAGTTCCTGGGCATGAGCCAGAGCGTCGTGGAGATCCCGGGGCTGCCCGACGGCGTCGAGGTGCGTCGTAGCACCCGTCGTCGCCGCAGCGTCACGGCCTACCGTGAGGCCGGTCGCACGATCGTGGTCGTGCCGCAGCGAATGTCGCG
>WLRQ01000028.1 GCA_009697815.1 Actinomycetota bacterium | reverse complement strand
TTCGACCCGCACGATATTGAGGGCACCTTGACCAAGCTCGGTTCGCTGGCGCGCATTGTGGGCGCTACTCTCACAAATACCGTCAATCCGACGATGCTCTCCGCGGGCTACAAGGTCAATGTCATCCCGGGCGAGGCCCACGCGCACGTTGACGCCCGGTTCTTGCCCGGTCATGAGGAAGAGATGTTCGCAGCGATCGACGAGATCCTCGGCGACAAGGTCACCCGTGAGTTCATCAACCACGACGTCGCGGTCGAGACCACCTTCGATGGCCCCTCGATCGACCTCATGGCGGCCGCCTTGCGCTGCGAGGACCCGCAGGCGGTCACCGTTCCCTACATGCTCTCCGGTGGTACCGACGCAAAGTCCTTCAGCACGTTGGGGATCCGGTGCTACGGGTTCGCCCCCTTGCGTCTGCCTCCGGCACTCGACTTCGGGTCGCTGTTCCATGGGGTCGACGAGCGAGTGCCCGTCGATGCCCTCACATTCGGCACCCGGGTGCTTGGTCGATTCCTGAGGTCGGCGTGACCGCCCGCAAGGGCGGGCGGCTCAGCGCCCTCGGCCAGAAGTCCTCCCAGCACCTTCGTGACGCGGGAATCACCTCCTACGACGACCTCGAGCAGTCCGGTGCGGCCGAGGCGTTCCTCGCCGTGAAGGAGCTGCACCCCGACGTCACCCTCCACCTGCTCTACGCCCTGGAAGGGGTGCTGCTCGGCGTGCGCTGGGATCTCTTGCCCGACGACGTCAAGGCCCGCCTTCGCACCGAGATCGGACGGCACTAGCCGACGCTGAGGGATCTCGCGCCCTGTCAGATCTCAGATGCCGGGCGCGGGGTTCAGGGTTGTGGCGACGGCCTCACGCGGTGCGCACGGCTCGCAATATCTTGCGCCGCAACCACACCCGGCGTCGTCCATCGGGGTAGAGGCGGAGACGGGCGAGCTCCCAGGAGCCGTGCTCGGCAAGCTCGGTGAGGGCCGATCTGGCGGCATCGCGCGCAGTTCCTCGCGGAAGGTGGATCTCGCGGTACTCCCAGGTGGACGCCCGAGTTGGCGGCATGGCACCCATTGTGCGCCGCGCCGGGGGTGATCCGGCAGAGCCAAGCGAGCGTGTCATGTGCGCAGAAGTTCGGCGAGGCGAGTACGACGCGGCCGATCGTTCGTGGCCGCGATAACGTCGGCGAGGGCTTGGGCCGCGGGTCCGAAACCGTGGACGATCGACACGTGGTCGACTCCCGCCCGGAGCCCGGCATAGAGAGCAGCACGTGTCAGCGCCGGGGAGACGACCCCGGGCAGGAGCAGGATCACCGCGGGCCATCGCCGATCGGTGAGGTCGCCCAGTAGCCCGACGTCGGGGCCGTCTCCCGCCGCGTCGAGGCCGAGCAGCATCCCTCGGACCGCCTCTACTCCGACGGGCCCGGCCTCGTCCAGGGCGAGCACCGCGACCGCTGCACCCGAGTGCCCGAAAGCGCGGGGGATCGAGGTCGAGATCAGTTGTGAGACGCGGACGAGCGCCTCCTCGGGAGATGAGGCCGCGACGACCACCAGAGACCTGTCATCGGATCCGGTCGGGGGCGAGAGCCAACGTCCACCCGCGACCTCGCGACGGGCGGCCGCCAGGGCATTGGTGTCGCGTCCGGTCTCGGCGCGCAGAACGGGGCAGACGGCCGACGCGGCGAGGTCGAGAGCCACGGCCCCGGTGACGGCAGCCAGCGGCAGCGCGCTGTCGAGGCTGATCGCGAGCACCGAGTCCTCAGGAAGATCCTCGACGGCGGCCATCGCCGCATCGAGACCGACGAGGTGGGCATCGTCGAGGATGACGGGGACGACTCCGTCACCGAGGGCCCGCTGCAACGCCTCCGCACGTCCACGGGCCTCGGGCCCGACGACAACGGCGAGTCGGTTCTCTGCCGCGAGGGCCAGGAGCCCGTCTGCGAGCAGTTCCTCGACCTCAGCGATCTCGGTGAGCGCCCACGCGGGTGAGCCATCCCATTCGACCTCGACCGCCGATCCCTCAGCGACAGCGAGATCAATGTCGGAGGCGGTGCAGGTGCGCCTGATGACGTCGCGGGGCAGCACGGTGTGACCGGCGCGGGCGGCGGCGGTGAGCAGGTCGACGACGGAATTCAGATCTGGTTCCAGCCGTGGTCGGGGTAGCCCAGGGCAGGGGCCGACACCTCGTCGAGCGCATTGACGATCTCGTCGGGCAGGGTGAGCTCTTCGACGGTCAGGGCGCCGCGCAGCTGAGCGGCCGTGCGTGAGCCGATGATCGGTGCCACGACCCCGGGCCGGTCGCGCACCCATGCAAGCGCCACCTCGAGAGGTGATACTCCCAGGCCCTCGGCCGCTGTGCAGAGGGCATCGACCACCCGGCGGGAGTCGTCACCGAGATAAGGGGAGATGAACGATCCGAAGTGCGACGACGCGGCGCGGGAGTCGGCGGGAGTGCCATTCCGGTACTTGCCGGTGAGCACGCCGCGACCAAGCGGCGACCACGGGAGTAGCCCAAGTCCGGCATCGGCCGCGGCACCCACGACCTCGCGTTCGACTCCGCGCTCTAGCAGGGAGTACTCGACCTGGGTGGACACAAATTGGGCCGCACCCGGTCGCGAGGTTTGCATGGCCGCGGCCTTCGCGGTCTGCCATCCGTTGTAGTTGCTGATTCCCGCGTAGCGGACCTTGCCCGAGGCCACTGCGACGTCAACGGCCGACAGGGTCTCCTCGTACGGCGTCGCAGGGTCCCACGCATGGAGCTGCCAGAGGTCGATGTAGTCGACCCCGAGTCTGGTGAGTGAGGCGTCGAGTGCGCGGAGCAGGTGGCCACGCGAGGCGTCGAATCGTCGTGCGCTGCCGGGCTTGGAGACAGCCTTGGTGGCAATCACGAGTGAGTCACGGCCGATTTCGGGGACGAGCATGCCGACGATCTCTTCCGACATTCCGTCGGCGTAGACGTCGGCGGTGTCGATGAGCGTGCCGCCCATCTCGACGAACGCGAGCAGTTGATCTCGGGCCTCGTGCTGGTCGGTGTCGCGTCCCCACGTCATGGTCCCGAGCGCCAGGCGCGACACGAGCAGGCCCGACCTGCCGAGGGGACGCTGCTCCATGTTCCTGAGCCTAGCCGCGCCGGACCCGTCCGGGCCGTTAGGCTCGTCCCGGAGTCGGACGACAGCGTCCTGTATCGGTGACTAGTGAAGCGGACGGTCTTGTGAGACTCGGTATCAACCTTGGCTATTGGGGTGGCGACAACGATGCCGACAACCTCGAACTCGCACGTGAGGCAGACCGTCTTGGCTACGCCGTGTGCTGGGCGGCAGAGGCCTACGGATCGGACGCCGCCACCGTCCTCACCTGGGTAGCGGCCAAGACTGAGCGTATCGATGTCGGCTCCGCGATCTTCCAGATCCCGGGACGTTCCCCGGCCAACACTGCGATGACAGCCGCGACCCTTGACGCACTCTCGGGGGGACGCTTCCGCCTCGGGCTCGGTGTATCGGGCCCGCAGGTGTCCGAGGGCTGGCATGGTGTCCGCTTCACCAAGCCCTTGGCCCGCACCCGCGAGTACGTCGCGATCGTGCGCATGGCCCTGGCACGTCAGAAGGTGCAGTTCGACGGTGAGTTCTTCACCCTGCCTCTGCCGGACGGTCCCGGCAAGGCCCTGACCCTCACCGTGCACCCGGTGCGCGAGCACATCCCGATCTACATTGCCGCTATCGGCCCGAAGAACCTCGAGCTCACCGGTGAGATCGCCGATGGCTGGCTGGGGATCTTCTTCTCGCCCGAATACGCGGCCGACCAGTTGGCCGCAATCGCCCGGGGACGGGCGCTTGTCGGGCGGACGATGGACGGGTTCGACGTCGTCCCCGCGGTGCCCGTCGTCTTCGGCGACGATGTTGAGGCTTGTGCTGCGGTGGTGCGGCCCTATAGCGCTCTCTACATCGGCGGCATGGGCTCTCGCGAGTCGAACTTCTACAACCAGCTCGTCACTCGTATGGGGTATGACGCCGCGGCCGCCGAGGTGCAGGAGAGGTATCTCGCACGCGACTACGACGGCGCTGCCGCAGCCGTGCCACTGGAGTTCATCGACCGCACGGCGCTGATCGGTCCGCCAGCGCGGGTTCAGGAGCGGCTGCGCGCCTACGCCGACGCCGGCGTCACCACGCTGACCGTGACCACGTACGACGGTTCGCTCGCCGAGCGGATCGCAACACTGCGCACGATGGTTGAGGTGCTCGACGCCTCGGGGCTGGGTGAGGGGCGCGCGTGAACTACTTCGAAGCGATCATTCTGGGCATCGCACAGGGGCTCACCGAGTTCCTGCCCATCTCCTCGACCGCGCACCTGCGGATCCTCCCCGCGCTCTTCGGCTGGGACGACCCCGGAGCCGCGTTCACCGCGGTGTGTCAACTCGGCACCATGGCGGCGGTGCTGGTGTTCTTCTGGCGCGACATCGTGCGGATCATCGGCACCTGGGCTCGATCGCTGTGGACACCTCGCCTTCGCGGAACCCTCGACGCCCGCATGGGCTGGTACATCGGCCTGGGCACAGTCCCCATTGCGGTGCTGGGCCTGGTGTTCAAGGACTCCATCGAGACCGCCGCCCGAGACCTGCGGATCATCGGCTGGGTTCTGATCGTCTTCGGCATCGTCCTCTGGCTCGTCGACCGCGCCCTTCCTCAGCGCAAGGCCACCGAGGACATCGGCCTCCGCGATGGACTCTTCTACGGCCTAGCCCAGGCGCTCGCGCTCATTCCCGGGGTGTCGCGTTCCGGTGCCACCATTACGGCCGGTCGCGCAATGGGATACAGCCGTGAGGCCGCGGCGCGGTTCTCTTTCCTGCTGTCGGTTCCCGCGGTGGTGCTTTCCGGCTTGTTCGAGGCCCGCAAGCTCGGAGATGCCGGCGTTCCGGGTTGGGGCCCCACGATCCTTGCCACGGTGGTCGCCTTCGTCGTGGGCTATGCCTCGATCGCCTGGTTGCTTCGCTGGCTCACCCGCCACTCGATGGCCGTGTTCGCTATCTACCGCGTGGGGCTCGGGGTTCTGGTGCTCGCGCTCGTCTACAGCGGTGTCCTCGCCGCGACGTGATCGCCATGTTCAGGTCGGCCGTGATCAGCAGAACGTCGTAAGGTCGCACTGTGGCAACCGTCATCCTGCTCAGGCACGGCCGCACTGCGGCCAATGCCACCGGAGTGCTGGCCGGCTGGACTCCGGGAATCACCCTGGACGACAAGGGCCGAGAGCAGGCGCAGGCCGTGGGCGGGCGGCTGCGTCCCGTACCGCTGGCCGCAGTGATCACGAGCCCGCTCGAACGCACCAGGGAGACCGCGGAGTACCTGCTCGCTGAGCGGGAGCCGCGGCCGACACTTCACCTCGACGACAGGGTCGGCGAGTGCCGCTACGGCGACTGGACGAACCGGCCACTCAAGGAGCTCGCCAAGGAGCCCATGTGGAAGGTCGTGCAGGCACATCCCAGTGCCGCGATCTTCCCCGGCCCCGAGGGTGAATCCCTCGCCGACATGTCCTCTCGCTCCGTCAACGCCGTGCGCGAGTGGAACACAAGGCTGACATCCGAGCACGGCCCCGACGTCGTTTTCGCCGTGGTCTCGCACGGCGACGTCATCAAGGCGATCACCGCCGACGCCCTCGGCATGCACCTCGACGCCTTCCAGCGCATCTCGATCGACCCGTGCTCGGTCACGGTGATCCGTTACACCGAACTGCGACCATTCGTCGTGCGGGTCAACGACACCGGCGGTGATATCGCCGGGCTGATTCCCCCGGCCCCCAAACGGGGTGCGAGCAGGGCGAGTGCTCGTCGCCGTGGGCCCTCCTCAGACGCCGCGGTCGGTGGGGGCGCGGGGGCCTGAGGCTCAAGATAGGCTCGGAACGTGGCACGCCAGGTATTCGACTTCGAGCAACCCGAGCGATTCGTCGCCGGCACGGTCGGCCAGCCCGGCGAACGTCAGTTCTACCTCCAGGCGCGAGACGGTCAGCGCATCGTGAGCGTCGCCTTGGAGAAGCAGCAGGTGCGAGTTCTCGCCGAACGGGTCGAGAGCCTCCTCGACGAGGTCGTGCGTCGATCTGTCGGTGAGGCAGCGGTTCCCGCGTCTGCTCCTCTCGGCAGCGAAGACCTCGCGCCTTTGGAGGCGCCGGTCACCGAGGAGTTCCGAGTCGGAGGCATGTCTCTCGGCTGGAATGGCGATTCCGAACTGGTGATCATCGAGGCCCACGCTGTTGTCGAAGTCGATGGGTCCGAGGGTGCGACGGACGAAGATCTCGAGCTGCCCGAGCTCGAGGCCGATTCCGTTGTCGGCCCTGATTGCCTTCGTGTTCGTCTCACCGGCGCCGCTGCCCGCGCCTTCGCCAAGCGAGCGCTCTCGGTGGTGTCGGCGGGTCGGCCTCCGTGTCCGTTCTGCAATCTTCCGCTCGAGCCGACGGGTCATATCTGCCCTCGTGCCAACGGTTACCGACGCTAACAGCGCCCTCGATTCCGGAACCTTCCTCCATGCTGTCCATTGACGACCTCCTCGAGGTCCTCGCCCGGGGTGAACTCACCGTGCAGGCGCGTATGGCCGACGCCAGCAATGCCACACTGCTGGCTGTCTCCGAATGGAACGGCGTCGAGATCACTTGTGTCTACAAGCCGACTGCCGGAGAGCGGCCCTTGTGGGACTTTCCCGACGCCACACTGGGCCTTCGGGAGGTCGCTGCCTACGAGGTGTCGGCCGCGCTGGGCTGGGAGATCGTCCCCCCTACCGCCTGGCGCGAGGAGGGCCCGTTCGGCCAGGGCATGGCCCAAGCGTGGGTAACCCCCACCGACGGAGGCGAGATGGCGCCGGGGGCCGGTCTTGTTGAGGTCGTCGATCGTGGCAAGGTGCCCGAGGGTTGGATCGAGGTCGTCGAAGCACATGGACCGGGCGGTCGACCGGTTTCTCTGGTTCACGCGGACGATGTGAGTCTGCGTCGGATGTGCGTGTTCGACTCGATCGTCAACAACGCGGATCGCAAGGGTGGCCATGTGCTGCATGGGCGTGTGCAGCCCCTTGCCGAGCCGGCTACCTATGGGGTCGACCACGGGGTCACCTTCAGCGAGGACGACAAGCTGCGCACGGTCCTGTGGGGTTGGGCGGGGGAATCGCTGGGCGATGAGGATCTCACCGACCTCGCGCGACTGCGCGAGGCGATGGCAGCCGATCTTGGCAGCCGACTCTCGCTGCTGCTGACCAGGCGTGAAATCGCGCGCACACGTCAACGGCTCGTTGACCTTCTCCGCGAGGGCCGCTTCCCGTTGCCGGGCGACGGCTGGCCTTCGCTGCCCTGGCCTGCGTTCTGATCCGCGAACGCCCCATAGGATCGCAATATGCACGCGTGGCCAGCACCCCTAGTTCCGTCCCTGCCCGGGCAGGGGCCAGCGCTGTCGCTTCACGACACTGCTACAGGCGGAGTACGCCTCACCGCTCCCGGACCGATCGCCCAGATCTACGTTTGCGGGATCACGCCTTACGACGCCACGCATATGGGGCATGCCGCCACCTATGTCGCGTTCGATCTCGTGCAGCGGGTGTGGCTCGATGCCGGGCACGAGGTTCATTACGTCCAGAACATCACTGATGTCGACGACCCTCTGCTCGCCCGCGCCCTCGAAACTGGCGATGACTGGGTGGCACTGGGTGACCGCGAGACCCAACTCTTCCGTGAGGACATGACCGCGCTGCAGGTGATGCCTCCGCGCCACTACATCGGTGCCGTCGAGTCGATCCCCGCGGTGATCCGTTACATCCACCAACTTCAGGCGGCGGGCGCCGTCTACGACCTCGAGGGCGACCTCTACTTCCGGGTTAACTCCGACCCCGGGTTCGGATCGATCGCTGGTCTCACCCCGGAGCGGATGATCGAGATCTTCGCCGAGCGCGGAGGCGATCCCGACCGCGCGGGCAAGGAGCACCCACTCGACTGCCTGCTGTGGCTTCTCGAACGCCCGGGTGATCCATCGTGGGAGAGCCCGTTCGGTCGCGGGCGCCCCGGGTGGCACATCGAATGCTCTGCCATTGCTCTGGATCATCTCGTGGCGCCGATCGACGTGCAGGGCGGTGGCAGCGATCTCGCCTTCCCGCACCACGAGATGGGCGCCGCTGAGGCCCAGGTGGCCACCGGAACGTCGCCATTCGCCCGCCACTACACGCATGCGGCGATGGTCAGGCTCGACGGCGAGAAGATGAGTAAGTCGCGGGGAAATCTCGTGTTCGTCTCGAAGCTGCGAGCGGCTGGCATCGACTCGGCTGCCGTTCGGCTCGCGATCTTGGCTCATCACTACCGAGTCGACTGGGACTGGACTTCCGATGGCCTCGGCGAGGCGCAGTCCCGGCTTGCCTCGTGGCGCTTGGCACTCCAATCAACGTCACCGGCTCCGGCCGACCACGTGCTCGCGGAGGTGCGCGCCCGGCTTGCCGACGACCTCGACGCGCCGGGGGCCTTAACCGCCATTGATCGCTGGGCCGAGGCCACCCATGCTCGTGCGTCCGCACCCGCCGCCAGCGACGAGGGCTCGGCGGTGCTGATTCGCGATCTCGCGAACGCATTGCTCGGGGTACTCATCTAGGGCGCAACACCGTCGCCTGGGCGCCCGATCCCTCGGATCGGTCTTGGCGGTTCCGCGGACGTCGTGGGGATCTATGGCTAGCGTTGACGCATGCCCGCGGGTGACAAGGAATCGCCGACTCTCGCAACGCCGGTGGCCACCGGCCTGCGCTGGGTCGATGAGGCGCCGGCCTCACTGCGCGAACTAGTCGGACCAGAGCCTGACGATCCCGACGTGGGGATCGCGGTGCAGGATTTCCACGGTGCCATCGTGGCTTGCAACGAGGCCGCAACTCGGATTCTGGGTCTCTCATGGGAGCAGATGGTGGGCCGAACGTCTATGGACCCGCGGTGGGTGAGTGTGTCCGCCAGCGGGACTCCACTCGAGGGATCGGAGCACCCGGCCATGGTCGCCCTTGCCACTGGGCGCGATCTCGAGGACGTCATGGGGGTTGATGCCCCCGAGGATGGGCGATTCGTCTGGTTGTCGGTGATCATCAAACTCGTGCGTCGACCCGAGGGCGAGATCGTCGGCGTTCAGTCACGGTTCCGCGACGTGTCTGCTGAGACTGTCGGTCGAGAAGCCACGCAACGGAGTGTGCGCGCACTTCGCCATGCCGCGCAGGACGCGATGGAAGCCGAAGTCCGGTTTCGCCTCGTCGCCGAGAACTCAGCTGATGTGCTGTTCCAGACCGACGTAGAGGGTCTCTGCACCTGGGTGTCACCCTCAGTGCGCCTCGTGCTCGGCTGGGAGGTGGAGGATCTGCTGGGAGGAAACCCCCTCGACCTCGTGCATCCAGATGACGCTCGCCTGGTGCGGTTCCACTTGCCGATCCTCTCGGATTCGACGCCGAACAGTCTCGAAATTCGATTTGCCACCGTGGGTGAGGGCTATCGGTGGATGAGTGCGATCTCCCGCGAACTGCATGGCAGATCGGGGGAGCTAGTGGGGTGTCTCTATGCCCTACGAGATGTCGAGGAGCAGGTTCAACGTCGTGAGCAACTTGCCTATCGCGCGTCCCACGATGCCCTTACGGGGCTTGTCAACCGAACCGAGGCAATGGAAGCTCTGGCTGAGGCGCTGGAGCGGGCCAAACTCAAGCACACCTGGGTGGGGCTGCTCTACGTCGATATCGACCACTTCAAGGCTGTCAACGACACCTATGGGCACCTCGAGGGCGACCGTCTGCTCATTCGGGTGGCCCAACTGCTCAAAGACACGCTGCGCGAGACGGATGTGGTGGCGAGGATCGGCGGCGACGAGTTCATCGCGGTCTTGCCTTCGATGCGTGAGCCCGACATCGCCGTGGTGCGCGCCGAGGCGTTGCTGGCCACAGTGTCACAACCTGGAGACCCGGATTTCCCCCAGGCTTCGTTGAGCATCGGGGTCGCAGTGGGCGACGGCAGCCACGACGCTGACCAACTGCTGGCGATGGCCGATGCGGCCCTGTACCGTGCCAAGACGGGGGGCCGGAACCGTCTCTCGCAGTCGTGATTCCCACATTGTGCGGTTGGCCGAACGGTGGTCCCGGACCTACTTCTCGTGATGTCCGCCGAACTGCTGGCGCATCGCCGACAGCACCTTGTCGGCAAAGTTCGAGCCACCGCGTGAGGAGAACCGCTGGTAGAGCGCCGCGGTGAGGACGGGCGCCGGCACCCCCTCCTCTATGGCCGCGATCGCGGTCCAGCGGCCCTCGCCGGAGTCCGACACCTGCCCGCCGAAGTCATCCAGCTCGGGAGATGCGGTGAGTGCGGCGGCGGTAAGGTCGAGAAGCCAGGACGACACCACCGAACCGCGTCGCCACACCTCCGTGACTGCCGGGATATCGATGTCGTAGGAGTAGAACTCGGGGTTGGCCATTGGTGCGGTTTCAGCGTCCTGGTCTTGGGGGCGCAAGCCGACGTCGGCATGACTCAAGATGTTCAGTCCCTCGGCGTAGGCCGCCATCAGGCCGTACTCGATCCCGTTGTGCACCATTTTCACGAAGTGACCCGCGCCCACCGGACCGCAGCGGAGCCAGCCCTCTTCTTCAGGCGCGGGCGGCCCGGTGCGGCCGGGCGTGCGATCGATCGACCCGACGCCGGGGGAGAGGCTGCGCCAAATCGGTGCGAGGCGCGTGACGGCAGACTCGTCGCCGCCGATCATCAGACTGAACCCGCGATCAAGGCCGAACACGCCGCCGGAAGTTCCGCAGTCGAGATAGGAAATCCCACGTGGTCGCAACGTGTTTGCGCGTCGGATGTCGTCGCGGTAGTAGCTGTTGCCTCCATCGATCACGGTGTCGCCGCGCTCGAGTGAGGCCGCGACATCTGCGACGGTGGTCTCGGTGATATCCCCGGCGGGCACCATCACCCACACACACCGTGGGGCGTCGAGTTTCGCTGCGAGATCGGAGAGTGACTTGGCACCCGTCGCGCCCTCGGCGACGAGCGCCGCCACTGCGTCGGGGTTCACGTCGTAGACCACGCACTCATGACCGTCACGCATCAGCCGACGAGCGAGGTTGGCGCCCATGCGGCCGAGACCGACTAGGCCCAACTGCATCGGGGTGTCCGTGGTCATGGTGTCGAGCCTCTCGTCCTGGGTGTCCGGGGCCGTGATCGTCGCTAGGGTCGTCCCTGAGGTTATCGGGGACTCCGGTCTTACGAGAGATCTATGAGCCGAGGGAGGGCGACATGGCAGCCGGGGTGTCGAGATCTCGATGGGGTCGCGGCCCTGTCACGACCGCGGCTGCATGGCCCCTGCTCCTTGAGCATCACGCCGCGATCGGTGGCCGCACGATCCGCGGTCTGTTCGCGGCGGAGCCTGGTCGGGCCACTCGGCTCTCGCTCGAGGCCGCGAGCGTTCACGCGGATCTGTCCAAGCATCGCGTCACCGAGGAGACGATGCGACTGCTCGTGCGTCTCGCCGAGGAGCGCGGGCTCGCCGAGCGCATCGATGCGATGTACAGCGGTAACAGGATCAACACCACCGAGAACCGCTCGGCTCTTCATGTCGCGTTGCGCATGCCGCGGGGTGGCTCACTCGTCGTCGACGGCGTCGCTGTGGTGTCCGAGGTTCATGAGGTCCTCGACCGGATGGCCGCGTTCTGCCACCGTGTGCGCGCCGACGACTGGACCGGCAGTACTGGCAAGCCGATCAGGGCCGTGGTCAACATCGGGATCGGTGGGTCGGATCTGGGTCCGGTGATGGCCTACCGCGCGCTGCGCCATTTGTCGCGCCGCGAGATCACCTTCCGATTCGTGTCGAATGTCGACGGCACTGACATCGTCGAGGCGACGCTCGACCTCGACCCTGCCGAGACGATGTTCATCGTGTCGAGCAAGACCTTCACGACCCAGGAGACGATGACCAACGCGCAGACCGCGAGGTCGTGGCTGGTGAGCGGCCTTGGCGCGGGGGTCGATATCTCCAAGCACTTCGTCGCAGTCTCCACCAATGGTGTGGCGGTCGAGGAGTTCGGCATTGCAGCTGAGGCAACGTTCGGCTTCTGGGAGTGGGTGGGCGGGCGCTACTCCATGGACTCCGCGATCGGGCTCTCCCTCATGCTCGCCATCGGTCCAGAAGCCTTCCGCGACATGCTGTCCGGCTTCCATGAGATGGACGAGCACCTGCGGCGCACTGACCTCGATCGCAACCTTCCCGTGCTGATGGGGCTGCTCGGGGTGTGGTACCGCGACTTCTTCGGAGCGTCATCCCACGTCGTACTGCCCTATGAGCAGTACCTCGAACGGTTCCCGGCGTACCTGCAGCAGCTCACGATGGAGAGCAACGGGAAGTCGGTCACGCTCGACGGGGAGCCCGTGGCTGTCGACACCGGCGCGATCTGGTGGGGTGAGCCCGGCACCAACGGCCAGCACTCGTTTTATCAACTCCTGCATCAGGGAACCTCACTGGTGCCGGCGGATTTCATCGTGTTCGCGAATCCCGTTCACGATGTCGGCGACCACCACGACAAGTTGGTGGCGAACGTATTGGCACAGGCCCATGTGCTCGGGTTTGGGCGCACGGCGGACGAGGTGCGCGCCGACGGAGCATCCGAGGATCTCGTGGCACACAAGGTGATGCCAGGCAACCGTCCCTCGACCACTCTGATGCTCGAACGTCTCACCCCTGCGGCACTTGGCACCCTCGTGGCACTCTACGAGCACGTGGTGTTCACCCAGGGTGTGGTGTGGGGCGTCGACTCCTTCGATCAGTGGGGCGTCGAACTCGGCAAGGCGATGGCAGGCCAGGTGCTGCCCGCGCTCATCGCCGACGATGTGCCGGACCTCACCCACGTGGACCCCAGTACCGCCGCTCTCGCACTTCGCTATCGGAGTCTGCGGGGTCGATGAGGGGGTAGGTGTTGACCGCCCCGGCGAGTGCTGGCTAGGGCTTCGGGGGCTCGGATGCGCGACGTCGCAGATACCGCTCGAACTCCCGCGCGATCGCGTCGCCGGAGGCTTCGGGAAGTTCGGCAGTGTCGACGACCTCCTCGAGCTGTCGCACGTAGGCCGCGATGTCATCGTCCTCGGCGGCCAATTCGTCGACGCCGAGCTGCCAGGCTCTGGATTCCTCCGCGAGATCACCGAGGGGGACAGGCACGTCGAGGAGGTCCTCGATGCGCGTGAGCAGCGCCAAGGTGGCCTTCGGGCACGGAGGCTGCGCGACGTAGTGGGGCACCGCGGCCCACAAGGACACCGCGGGAATGCCGGCCGTGGCGCACGCATCCTGCAGAACTCCGACGATGCCGGTGGGGCCTTCATAGCTCGAGGGCTCATAGCCCAAGCGCAGGGCCAAGTCCGAGTCACTCGAGGTGCCGCTCACGGGAACCGGGCGGGTGTGGGGGCTGTCGGCCAGGAGTGCCCCCAGGGTGACGATCATCTCCACACCGAGCTCACGGGCGGCGGCGAGTAACTCCTGGGTGAAGCTGCGCCACCTCATCGACGGTTCGATCCCATGGACCAGGACGACGTCGCGGGTCGCGAGGGGGATGCGGGCGATCGAGATGCGCGTGGTGGGCCAGATGATCGAGCGGACGCCGTCCTCGATCTCGATCTCGGGCCGGTTGACCTGGAGGTCGTAGTAGTCCTCGGGGTCCATCTCGGCAACCTGGGTGGCCGACCAGACCTCCTCGAGGTGGAGCACGGCGCCCGTGGCGGCGTCGCCGGCGTCGTTCCAGCCCTCGAATGCGCACACCATCACGGGGTTAACCAACTCGGGCAGCGACTCGGGAAGACCCTCGAACTCGATCATCGGCCACCCCCGGTGGGACGTACGACCACAGCGTGCGCGGCCCCCGCAAGCGGGGCTGAGTCACAACGTATGCCCGCGTCCATGGCACCACGCTAGCGCCGCGCGGACGAGCACGTGCGCCAGCCCGGTTAGGGTTGGCTCATCATGTCTGGATCCCCCTCCGCCTCCCGTGCTTCTGCCCTACGTCACGCCCTCGCCACGCGGGTGGTCGTGGCCGATGGTGCGATGGGCACGATGCTGCAGGCGCACGATCTCTCCCTCGACGACTTCCAAGGCCACGAGGGCTGCAACGAGGTTCTCAACGCGACGCGGCCCGATGTGGTTCGGCAGGTCCATGACGCGTATTTCGCGGTGGGCGTCGACGCCGTCGAGACCAACACGTTCGGCGCGAACCACGCCAACCTCGGCGAGTACGGCATATCCGACCGCATCGAAGAGCTCGCGGAGGCCGGGGCTCGTCTGGCCCGCGAGGTGGCAGATGGCTACTCCACACCCGAGCGCCCTCGCTGGGTCCTGGGATCGATCGGGCCCGGCACCAAGCTTCCGTCCTTCGGTCACGCCCCCTATGCGCTCCTGCGCGATGCCTACGAGACGCAGACCCGCGGTCTGATCGCCGGCGGCGCCGACGCGGTCCTAATCGAGACCGCCCAAGACCTGCTTCAGGCGAAATCCGCCGTGGTGGGGGCGCGACGGGCCATCAAGGCTGCCGGCGCGGATCTGCCGGTGATCGTTCAGGTGACGGTCGAGACCACCGGCACCATGCTCGTGGGATCAGAGATCGGTGCCGCCCTCACGGCCCTTGAGCCGCTTGGCATCGACATGATCGGCCTGAACTGTGCCACTGGCCCCGCCGAGATGAGCGAGCACCTGCGCCACCTCGCGCGGCACGCCCAGATCGGCGTCTCGTGCATGCCCAATGCTGGGCTCCCGATTCTGCAAGGCGCTGGCGCCTACTACCCGCTTTCGCCGCAAGATCTTGCCGACGCCCATGACACCTTCACCCGCGAGTACGGCCTTGGCCTCGTGGGCGGTTGTTGTGGCACGACCCCCGAGCACCTGCGGATGGTCGTGGAGCGGGTGGGTGGACGCGAGATCACCGCACGCACACCGCGTCGCGATCCGGGCGCCTCGAGCATGTACCAGCACGTCCCGTTCCGGCAGGACACCGCGTACCTCTCAATCGGCGAGCGCACCAACGCCAACGGCTCGCGGGCATTCCGCGACGCGATGCTCGAGCAGCGATGGGATGACTGCGTCCGCATCGCCAAGGACCAGATCAAGGACGGCGCTCACCTGCTCGACGTCTGCATCGACTACGTCGGCCGCGACGGTGTCGCGGATATCCGCGAGATCGTCGGGCGGTTCGCCACCGCGTCCACGATGCCGCTCGTGATCGACTCCACTGAGCCGCCGGTCGTTGAGGCCGCCCTCGAGATGAGTGGTGGCCGCTCGGTCGTCAACTCGGTGAACTACGAGGACGGCGATGGCCCCGGCTCTCGAATCGCGCAGATGATGCCAATCGTGATGGAACACGGCGCGGCCGTAGTGGCTCTGACGATCGACGAAGAGGGCCAGGCCCGCACCGCCGAGTGGAAGGTGCGGGTGGCTGATCGTCTCGTGCGCGATCTTGTGGGCAACTGGGGCATGGCAGTCGAGGACATCCTCGTCGACACCCTCACCTTCCCGATCGCCACCGGCCAGGAGGAGACCCGCCGCGATGGGCTCGAGACAATCGAGGCGATCCGCGAACTCAAGCGCATCCACCCGAACGTGCAGACCACCCTGGGCGTCTCGAACATCTCCTTCGGGCTCAACCCGGCCTCGCGTGTGGTTCTCAACTCGGTGTTCCTGCACGAGTGTGTGCAGGCCGGTCTCGACTCCGCGATCGTGCATGCGTCGAAGATCGTCCCAATGTCGCGGATCCCTGACGAACAGCGCATGGCCGCGCTCGACATGGTCTACGACCGACGTCGCTACGACGCCGACGGCAACCTCGACCACGACCCGCTCTCTCACTTCCTCGAACTTTTCGATGGTGTCGATGCCCAGGACCTCGCCAAGGCCCGGGCCGACGAGCTCATGACCCTCCCGCTGTCCGAGCGACTCGAGCGCCGGATCGTCGACGGCGAGCGCAAGGGCCTTGATAACGATCTCGCCGAGGCCCTTCAGAGCCGCACCGCGCTCGAGATCGTGAACGACTCCCTTCTCGAGGGCATGAAGACCGTCGGCGAGCTCTTCGGTCGCGGCGAGATGCAACTGCCGTTCGTCCTTCAGAGCGCCGAGGTGATGAAGGCGGCCGTGGCTTATCTCGAGCCGCACATGGAGCGTTCCGACGACGAGGGCAAGGGCACGATCGTCTTGGCGACAGTCAAGGGCGACGTGCACGACATCGGCAAGAACCTCGTCGACATCATCCTCAGCAACAACGGCTACACCGTGGTCAACCTCGGAATCAAGGTGCCGGTCTCCGAGATCATCGCGCAGGCCGACGAGTCGGGAGCCGACGCGATCGGCATGAGCGGTCTTCTCGTCAAGAGCACTCTGGTGATGCGCGAGAACCTGCTCGAGATCAATCTGCGCGGCGCAGCCGAGAAGTACCCGGTGATGCTCGGCGGCGCGGCTCTTACGCGAGCCTTCGTCGAGGAGGATCTCGCGGAGATCTACGACGGCGAGGTGCGCTACGCGCGCGACGCGTTCGAGGGCCTCCGGCTCATGGATGCGGTGATGGGGGTCAAGCGTGGGGTTCCGGGTGCGGCGCTGCCGGCGCTTCGCGGACGCCGTGTCACCACCGGCACCTCTCGCGTGGAAGAGACCGCGCTCGAGGACATGCCCGCGCGGTCCGAGGTCGCGGCCGACAACGCTGTGCCCACGCCTCCGTTCTGGGGTTCGCGTGTTGTTCGCGGGCTCGCGCTGGCCGACTACGTCGCTTATCTCGACGAGCGCGCAACCTTCCTGGGTCAGTGGGGCCTCAAGCCCGGCCGCGGTGAGGGGGGCGCGTCCTACGACGAACTCGTCGAGACCGAGGGACGGCCGCGTCTGCGCATGTGGCTTGATCGCGTGCACACCGACGGACTCCTCGAGGCCGCCGTCGTCTACGGCTACTTCCCTTGCTACGCCGACGGTGACGATCTCGTGATCTTGCACCACGAGGGTGAGCTCGAGGGTCAGGAACGAGCCCGTCTCACCTTCCCGCGTCAACGTCGCGATCTGCACCTGTGCCTGTCGGACTACTTCCGCTCGAAGGAATCCGGCGAGGTGGATGTCATTGCCTTCCATCTCGTCACCATGGGTGGTCGTGTCGCCGAGGCCACCGGGAAGATGTTCGCCGAGAACGCCTATCGCGACTACCTCGAGTTGCACGGGCTCTCGGTGCAGCTGACCGAGGCGCTCGCGGAGATGTGGCATGCGCGGGTGCGCACCGAACTTGGGTTCGACTCCGACGACGACCCGGACATGGACACTCTCATCGCCAAGCAGGGCTACCGGGGCTCGCGCTACTCCTTCGGATACCCGGCCTGCCCGGACGTCGAGCAGCAGGCGGTGCTCGTCGAACTCCTCGATCCCTCGCGGATCGGCGTCGAACTGTCGGAGGAGTTCCAACTCCACCCCGAGCAGTCGACCTCGGCGCTGATCGTGCACCACCCCGAAGCCAAGTACTTCAACGCCACGTGAGGCTTCCTGCCGCAGTCCTGTTCGATATGGACGGACTTCTTGTCCAGACCGAGCAGGTCTGGCACGAGGCGGAGGGCATCGTTGTCGCATCGCTGGGCGCCGAGTGGGGCCCAGAGCATCAGGGTGCGCTTGTCGGCGGACCGATCGAGTACGCGGTGGCGTACATGGTCGACCACGCTGGCGGCGGGCACGACCACGATGAGGTCCGCACACTCCTCGTCGACACCGTCGAGCGGTTGCTGCTGGCCGAGCCCGTTCACTGGTGCCCGGGTGCGCGTGAACTTCTTCTCGCGCTTGAGGCGGCTGGGGTTCCGTGTGCGCTCGTCTCGGCGTCGTGGCGAAACCTCGTCGACGCGGTCAGCGCCGCTGTGCTCCATGAGGTGGGGCACGGGATGTTCGCCACCACGATCGCCGGTGACGAGGTCGAGCGCACGAAACCCTTCCCGGATCCCTACCTTCTTGCCGCAGAGCGTATTGGCGTGGCCCCGGAGCACTGCGTCGTTCTCGAGGATTCGCACACCGGGGCACGAGCAGGCATGGCAGCCGGGGCCCTTGTCGTGGCGGTTCCCTCGCTGCGCTCTATTGAGCCGGCACCTGGGCTTCTGGTGGTGGGATCGCTGCTCGAGTTATCCCCGGAGATCCTCGGCGAGTGGTCTCATCAGTGGAGCCCGCGCGCGTGAGCGTCCTCGGGGGTGTCGCTTGTGCCCCGTTTGTGGGATTCTTTGCCTCCGGTCGGTGACCCTGCCTGAGCCGTCGTCCCTGCTTGATCGATCACCGGGGTGTCGAGATGCGTAAGTCGGTTCTTGCTCTGGCTGCCGCTAGCGCGGTGTTTGCCCTGACGGCGGCGGGTGCCACGGGCACGTTGGTCCTCAATGAGGGGCTGGACTCGGTATTCGCATTGCCGAACTCGGGCGCCATCGACATCACCCAGACTCAGTGCACCGATGCGTGGACGATCACCTACACCCAGGCGAGCCCCGGGGACCCAATCACCGCAGTTAACGCCACCGACACGGCGGCGACAGCCTCAGCTCTGTGTGGCTCCGCGACTACCGCGACGTGGTCGTTCGGAGATGGCCACGCGGTGAACGGCACGTGGGCGAGCCCGGTGTGGACCTTCGACTACTCCGCCACCGCGCCAAGCTCGCCCACTGCAAGCGTTGGCGTGGGCTACACGTTGATCAGCAATGCGGCCGCGATCGCCGGAAACCTCACCATCGGCGGATCTGTCGCCACAGATCCATGTCCGACACTGAGCGTTGATCCCATCACTGCCGGTGTCCCGAGCCCCGCGGCGTCCCCCGGAGTCAACTGGTCCGGGTGTGACCTCAGGGGTGCGGCCCTGAACAGCGCGAACCTCACGGGCGCGAATCTGTCCAACGCCGATGTGACGGGCGCCCATCTGAGCTACGCGACGCTGAACCTCGCGGACCTGACCGGCGCGAACCTGACGAACGCAGTCCTCGGCCATGCCGATCTAACCTCGGTGATCCTGCACCTCGCGGACCTGACCGGCGCCTATCTGCAATTTGCGGTCATGACCGACGCGGACTTGACCGGCGCGACCCTCACGGGCGCCACCCTGAGCAACGCCGTCATGACTAACGTGGATCTGACCGGCGCAAACCTGACGGGCACTCAGTTCCAGCAGTCGGATCTGACCACTGCGACCCTCACTAGCGTCACCTACTCCAACACCACGTGCCCAGATGGGACGAATTCCACGAACCACGCCAGCACCTGCACCGGCCACCTCGTTCCCTAGAAATCCGACTCAGGGGTTGTTCTAGGCGGCCTGGTCGTGGCAGGCTCCGGCCATATTCGGTGATCTTGGGGCCGTGGTCGCGCTCACTACTTTGATCACCGGGATGTCCGCGTTCGCACTTCTGTTCTGGCCCTGGCCGCGGCCAGTGGCGAATTCGCCCTCACGGCCGCAGGTGCGAGTCTGCTGACCTTGACCGGGCCCGGGGATCTCGCGGTGCCCAACTCGGGTATCGCGGACATCACTCAGACCCAGTGCACCGATGACTGGACGATCACCTACACCCAGGCCACCCCAGGCGACCCGATCACCGTGGTCACCGCCACCGACGACGCGGGCGTTGCCGCGTCGACCTCATGCAAGGCCTCCGCTACCTGGGCCTTCGCCGATGGCGCCGCCGTCAACGGCGCCTGGGACAACGACGCGAACACCTGGACTTTTCAGTACACCGCCACTGCGCCAACCTCGCCCATCGCGAGCGTTGGCGTGAAATACACGCTGATGAGTGATGGCTTTTGGCAGGTCGGTGATGTTGGCAATGGGTCTCGCATCTACAACGCCACAGGTGATGGGCCGCTCGTTCCCTACATCCCCTTTACGGGGTGACGACGACGCCAGCCCGCTGAGGATCCTGGGAGCGGGCTGGACACCTCGCACCCATCGGACATCGCTGCGAGTGCCGTAGCCTGGCGCCCGACTACTCCGACGCGATGGCCTTGAGTACGTCGAGCCGGCTTGCGGTGAGCGCGGGCCAGAGTGCCGCTACCGTGCCCCCGACCACTGCGAGAACCAGGAACCATCCGATCTGCGCCGTGGGGATCGCGAGACGTGTGATCCCTTGCGGTTCAAGCACTTTCTGCAGCAATGAGCCGTACGTGACCCCGAGCCCGACCCCGAGCGCGGCACCGAACACCGAGATCAGCACTGCTTCGAGCACAACCATCCGCCTGATCTGCCAACGGCTAGTGCCCACGGCGCGCAGCAACCCCACCTCGCGACGGCGTTCGTGTACCGAGAGTGCGAGCGTGTTCACGATCCCAATGAAGGCCACGATCACGGCAAGTGCGAGAAGTGCATAGATGAAGCCGAACACCCGGTCGAACTGGGTGTTGATCTGTTCCTTGAGACTGGCTTGATCTTGCACGGTGACACTCGCGAAGTCGGCGAGTTCGCTGGTGAGCGCGGCCTGCACGGCCGTCGCGCTGGCGCCTTCCGCGACGCGGATGTAGACCGCGCTGTCGAGCTCGCGTGACCCGATCGAGGACAGGGTGGGGATGGTGGTGACCCATCCGGTGTAAGGGCCAGCAGCCGTGTAGATCCCGCGGAGGACGAAAGAGGACGTGCCATTGACGAACTGCGCGGGCACGCGTTGGCCCATGCGCAGGCCGAGGGTCTTCGCCGTCTTGTCGTCGACGATGGCGTCGCCCAGCCCGAGGGCGTCTATCGATCCCTGCTGCATCGTGAGATCGACAACCTCACCGAACTTCGCGGGGTCTACACCCGTGAGTACCGATTGCTCGCCGCCCACCTTGATGGGCACCTGACGCACGAAAGTGACGGTGGAGGCGCCGGGGGTGTTCTTGATGGCCGCATAGACGTCGGGGCTGAAGGGCTGGAACTTCGCGCCGAAGACGACGTAGTCGGCCCCGATTGTGTCGTCGATGATCGCGGCGACCGAGGCCTTGGTCGAGGACGCGATAACCCCGATGGCGGTCATCAGTGCGAGGCCGATCGCGAGTGCGCTGGCAGTGGCAGCTGTGCGGCGGGGGTTGCGACGGCCGTTCTCGCGGGCGAGCTTGCCGATCGCAGAGCCGGCGAATGGTGCGCCGAGCACCATGAGCACGCCGCGGCCGATCATCGGCGCGAGCGCAATCACCGCGATGAGCGCGCACAGCGCCGAGACACCCACGAGTTGGGCCGACCGCTGGGCGTCGTCGACGCCCCCCAGGCCCGCGCGTGCACTCGCGACCGCGATCAGCAGCAGCACCGCGCCTATGACGGTTCGCACGCGCAACGACCGCACGGGAAGGGAGATCTCGTCGCGCATTGCCGCCACCGGGGGAACGACTGCCGCTCGCCTGGCCGGAACATAGGCCGACACCAAGGTGACAAGGACGCCGACCACCAGCGACACGATCACCGTGCGAGGCTCGATCACCAGCGGCCCCGATGGGAGATCCGCCCCGAATCCCTTGAGGAGCAGGCGAAGACCCTGGCTCACCCCGATGCCGCCGACGACGCCGAGCACCGCCGCGAGGAGGCCGAGCACGGCTGCCTCGGCGAGCACGGAGCGTCGCACTTGGCCGCGGCTGGCCCCCACGGCCCGCAGGAGGGCGAGTTCGCGAGTGCGTTGAGCGACGAGCATCGAGAAGGTGTTGAAGATCAGGAAGATCGCGACGAACAGCGCGATGAACGCGAAGGTGAGCAGAAAGGTGTTGATGAACTGGAATGCGGTCTCGAGGCGCTGGGCGATGTCGGCGCTGCGCTGCGCTCCCGTCTGCGTCTTGGCGCCGGTGGGAAGAACCTTCGAGATCCGCTCTGCTAGGGCGGTTTGGCTGACGTCGGGCTTGGCACGCACGGCGATGCTGGTGACGCCGTCGGGGTTGCCGACGAGCAGTTTCTGGGCGGTCGGGAGATCGAAGACGGCCAGGGTGCTGCCGTCACTGCCAGAGATACCGCGGGTGATCAGCCCCACGACCTGCATCTCCACGCGGCCGCCAGGGGTGTCGAGTCGCACGCGATCCCCGAGGCCCACGCCCGCAGCCACGGCGGTGGCCTCGAGGAGAGCGACTTGATCAGGGCCAGCGGGCGCGGTGCCGCTGGCCAGGGTGAGCGAGCTGATGGTGGTGTCGGGCAGCCATGAGCTCCCGCGTGCGGGTGGCCCGTTCTGGCCGACGACCTTACCGTCCTTGCCGATGACGAGTGCGCCGCTGGAGGCCACCAAGCCGTAAGCGGCCGCTACTCCCTCAACCCGAGCAACCGTGCTCACGAGGGATTCGCTCAAGGTGGTCGCCTGGTCGGCGCTGGGGCCCCCGCCTCCACCACCGCCGTCGCCCTGGGCGGGAGTGCTCAGGGCGGACGCACTCGAAATGGTGACGTCAGGCTGTGGGGCGGAGAACAACGCGTCGAAGGACCGCTTCAGAGAGTCGGTGAAGATGTAGGTGCCCGCGACGAACGCGACGCCCACCACGACGGCGAGCAGGGTCAGCGAGAGCCGGAGCTTGTGCTGGAGCAGGGAACGCAGGGCGGCGCGTAACACGGCGGCGTCAGCTCCGGCCCGCCTCGAACGCCTTCATGCGTTCGAGGACTGATTCGGCTGTGGGGTTCTCGAGTTCCTCGACGATTTGGCCGTCAGCGAGGAAGATCACTCGATCGGCATAGGACGCGGCGCCAGGGTCGTGGGTGACCATCACGATGGTCTGGCCGAACTCGTCGACACTGCGTCGCAGGAAACCGAGCACCTCGGCACTTGATCGTGAGTCGAGGTTGCCGGTGGGCTCGTCGGCGAAGATGATCGCGGGTCGGCTTGCCAGCGCCCTCGCGCACGCGACGCGTTGCTGCTGACCGCCGCTGAGTTCGCTCGGACGGTGCTTGAGGCGATCGCGCAATCCCACGGTGTCGATCACTGTGTCGAGCCACGCCTGGTCGGGCTTGCGGCCCGCGATGTCGAGAGGAAGGGTGATGTTCTCGAGTGCTGTGAGGGTGGGCACGAGGTTGAAGGCTTGGAACACGAAGCCCACGGCATCGCGTCGCAGCCGGGTCAGCGCCTTGTCCGAGAGCGCGGACAGTTCGGTGTCGCCAATCCACACCTGCCCCGAGGTGATGGCATCGAGGCCGGCCAGGCAATGCATCAAGGTGCTCTTGCCGGATCCGGAGGGGCCCATGATCGCGGTGTATCGACCTGCCTCGATCTCGACATCGACCGCGTCGAGGGCGGTGACACGGGTGTCGCCGTGTCCGTAGATCTTGCTCAGGGATGCGGCGCGGGCGGCAGTGGTCACCCGTACACGCTAGCCGGAGATCGGGCCTGGCGTGGTCTCGCGTCCCGGGAGGGGCGGCGGCGTGCCGCCGAAGGAGGGGCAGCGCACCTTGTGATCGCACCAGTCGCAGAGCCTGGACGGCGAGGGCCGCCAGTCGCCACTCTCGTGGGCACGTTCGATCGCGGCCCAAAGTGCGATGACCTTGCGTTCGGTGGCGAGGAGGTCAGCCTCGGTCGGGGTGTAGCGGATGGTGTCCTCACTGCCCAAGTAGAGCAACTGCAGGACCCGCGGCAAGGTTCCGGTGATACGCCAGAGGACGAGGGCATAGAAGCGCATCTGGAACAGAGACTTCTGCTCATAGCCCTCTCGGGGGGCCTTGCCGGTCTTGTAGTCGACGACCCGGATCTCACCCGCCGCGTTGCGATCGACGCGGTCGATGAACCCGCGCAGCACGAGGCCGCCGTCGAGCGTGGTCTCCACGCGCAGTTCGCGGTCGGCGGGTTCGAGGGTGCGCGGGTCTTCGAGCCGGAAGTACGCCTCGAGAAGTGGGATGGCCGAGGTCAGCCATGCCTGCGCCTCGTTCGCATCCTCGAATAGATCGGCCTCAGAGATCTCGTCCTGCGAGCGCACGGAGTCCCACGCCGCCGGGACCATCGCCGCGGCTGCGGGCAGGGTGCGCTCGTCGGCGGGAAGGTCGAAGAGTTCTTCGAGGACCCGGTGGACCAGCGTGCCGCGCACCGCGGCCTTGCTGGGCTTCTCGGGAATCCGGTCGATCGCGCGAAATCGGTAGAGCAGCGGGCACGTCATGAAGTCGCCGGCGCGTGAGGGGGACAACGAGGGTGCCAACACGGACGCGGCCGGCCACGGGACCGGGCCACCGGCGAGGAGTCCGGAGGCCCCCGGCAGTGGCGCAACCCCGGCCACTGTCGCAGGGGCGGGCATCGGCGTCGGTTCGACCATGGTCCGACCCTACGGGCCAAGTGCGACGATCCATCCTCACAGCGCCGGGCCACGGTGGTGCCATGGGCCACGAGTTCCTCGACGACGCCTAGGGTGAGCGGATGAGCGCAGGATCTGGGACGGGACAGGGCGCGGGGCAGCGGCGGTCCCGGCAGGGCGGACTTGCCTTCACGCTGGGCCGAATCCCCGTCTCGATGCCCTGGAGTGGGCTCCTGGGCATTGGGCTCATCGCCTATCTGTGGTCGGATCGTTTCGAGATCGACCCTGCCCAACCGACGCAGACGGCCGTGCTCGCCCTCGTGTTCGCCGTCTTGTTCTACCTGTCCATCCTCGGGCACGAACTCGCCCATGCGTGGGTGGCTGGGGCGGCCGGATTCCCGGTGCACGGCATCACCTTGTGGGTGCTGGGCGGCTTCACCTCTTACGAACGCCGCACCGCGTCGCCACTTCGCGAGGGACTCATCGCTGTGAGCGGCCCGCTCTCTTCGGTCGCGATCGGATTCGCAGCGGCCATCGCCGCCAGCGCCGCGTACTCGGGCGACCCGCGCGTCTACGTGATCGCCTACGCGCTCGCGGTGTCGAACATCGTCCTTGGCATTTATAACGCGTTACCGGGGCTCCCGCTCGATGGTGGAGCGGTGCTCAAGTGTGTCGTGTGGGCAATCTCGGGCAACGAGCACCGCGGCACGATCATCGCGGCATGGGCCGGGCGACTGATGGCCGTGCTCGTCTTTGTGGCCCCCTTCTACCTCGCGCTGCGGTCGGGATATCAGCCTGACGTCAGCAATATCGTCATCAGCGGACTCGTGGCCGCCTACTTGTATGCCGGTGCGTCCGACGCCCTGCGCAGAGCACGGCAGGGTGAGCGGATCCCTCAACTCTCGGCCCGCGCTCTCTCGCGACCGGCGGTGCTGGTGGCTCACGACACCCCGTTGGCCGAGGCGATCCGCCAACGCGATCTTCACTCGGCCACCGGCATGGTGATCGTCGACCCGGACGGACGGCCGACCGCTCTCGCTCAGGACGACGCGGTGACGGCAGTGCCGTTGCAGCGCCGGCCCTGGGTGCCGGTCTCATCCGTGTCGGGCCTGCTCGACCCTCGGGCGGTCGTGTCAGCTGAGCTCGTGGGCGAGTCACTACTCGATGCCATGGGAGCCTTTCCCGCGGACGGGTATCTCGTGCGTGATGCGGCCGGAGATCTCGTGGGGATCTTGCACACCAAGGATGTCGAACGCGCGCTCAGCGGCCCCCGCTGACGGTGCTCGCGATCGCTGCGCTGACGTGGGCGGCGGGCAAGATGCCAGGCACGGCCTAGTCTTGGTCCCCATGACCCCCCTCACTGCCCCGACCGGAGCCGACAATCGGCGTGGTCCCTTCCGCGAGGGCGATCGCGTCCAGCTCACCGACCCCAAGAAGCGGCTGAACACGATCACCCTTGCCGAGGGCAAGGAGTTCCACACGTCCAAGGGCTCGATCAAGCACGACGATCTCATGGGACGCCCTGAAGGGATCATCGTCACGACCACGATGGGAACCCCCTATTTGGCCCTTCGCCCGCTGCTCTCGGACTTCGTCCTTGGGATGCCACGGGGGGCCACGATCGTCTACCCGAAGGATGCGGCGGCGATCGTGGGGCTCGCCGACCTCTACCCGGGTGCCCGCGTGATCGAGGCGGGTGTCGGCTCAGGCGCCCTCACCTGCTCACTGCTCCGTGCCGTCGGGGACTCCGGCTCCGTCTCTTCCTATGAGCGGCGCGAGGACTTCGCGGCCGTGGCGCGCGCGAACGTCGAGACGTTCTTCGGATCTCCTCACCCGGCCTGGTCACTCACCGTCGGCGATCTCACGCCCACCCTGCGCGAGCGCGTGGCCGAAGGGATCGACACCGAGGTCGACCGGGTGGTGCTCGACATGCTCGCCCCGTGGGACTGCATCCCGGTGGTGTCCGAGGTGATGGTCGCGGGGGGTGTGCTCGTCGTGTACGTCGCCACCACGACCCAGCTCTCGAGGACCGTCGAGACCCTGCGCACTGACGGCCGTTGGACCGAGCCCCACGCTCAGGAAACCCTCTTGCGCACCTGGCATCTCGAAGGGCTTTCGGTGCGTCCCGACCACCGCATGAGCGGGCATACCGGGTTCCTCGTGTCCTCCCGACGTCTCGCCGACGGAACGGTGCTGCCCATCCGCCGCACGCGTCCCTCCAAGGGTGCCTACGGCGAGGACTACGAGCTCCCCGTCTGATCCCGGCCGGTCGGAACCTTCGACCACGAGCGGTGGACCTCCTCGGTGGGTAGGGTCGGATGACGAGGACCCTTCCGGAGGTGAGCACCGTGACGAACCCCGATGACCGCGCAGCCGACGCACGTGCGGCGACGTTGCAGTCCGAGCTCGCATCGGCGGCTGCGCAGAACCAGCGGCTCGTCGCGACGCTTCGCGAGGCTCGTGACCAGATCGTGGCGCTCAAGCAGGAGGTCGATCGCCTCGCCGAGCCTCCGAGTGGCTATGGGGTCTTCCTCGAGCTCTTCGACGATGGATCCGTGGATGTCTTCACAGCCGGACGCAAGATGCGAGTCGTGGTGAGCCCCGGTGTCGAATCATCCGGGCTGCGCGCAGGCCAAGAGGTGGTCCTGAACGAGGCCATGAACGTCGTCGCCGCGCGGGAGTTCGAGCGTCATGGAGAGGTCGTGATGCTCAAAGAGATCCTCGAGGACGGGCTTCGCGCCCTCGTCATCGGTCACGGTGACGAGGAGAAGGTGGTGCGACTCGCCGCACCACTCATCGGCAGCACGATTCGCGCGGGCGACTCATTACTTCTCGAGCCCCGGTCGCAGTACGTCTTCGAGCGCATCCCCAAAGCCGAGGTCGAGGAGCTCGTTCTCGAAGAGGTTCCCGACATCGACTACAACGACATCGGCGGGCTGGCCGCACAGATTGAGGCGATCAGGGATGCAGTGGAATTGCCCTATCTCCACGCGGATCTCTTCCGGGAGCACAAACTCCGGCCGCCCAAGGGAATCCTGCTCTACGGCCCGCCCGGCTGCGGCAAGACCTTGATCGCGAAGGCTGTGGCGAACTCCTTGGCCAAGAAGGTGGCTGAGGTCGAAGGCCGTCCTGAAGGCCGGTCTTTCTTCCTCAACATCAAGGGCCCCGAGCTGCTGAACAAATACGTCGGCGAGACCGAACGCCACATCCGATTGGTCTTCCAGCGCGCCCGAGAGAAGGCATCCGAGGGCATGCCGGTCATCGTGTTCTTCGACGAG
This sequence comes from Actinomycetota bacterium, assembly GCA_009697815.1. GTDB lineage: Bacteria > Actinomycetota > Actinomycetes > S36-B12 > CAIYMF01 > Longivirga. The sequence continues at coordinate 7,732 of WLRQ01000028.1, read as the reverse complement.
ATGGATTCGCTGTTCCGCACCCGTGGGTCCGGGGTGTCCAGCGACGTCGAGAACACCATCGTTCCCCAACTTCTCAGCGAGATCGATGGTGTCGAAGGGCTTGAGAACGTGATCGTCATCGGTGCCTCCAACAGGGAGGACATGATCGATCCGGCAATCCTGCGGCCGGGCCGGCTCGACGTGAAGATCAAGATCGAACGTCCCGATGCTCAGGGCGCCGCTGACATCTTCTCGAAGTACCTCACGGCCGACCTCCCGCTACACCCGGAGGATGTTGCCGAACATGGCGGCGATCGCTCGGCAACGTGCGCGGGGATGATCCAGCGGGCGGTCGAGCGGATGTACACCGAGACCGAGGACAACCGATTCCTCGAGGTGACCTACGCCAATGGCGACAAGGAGGTCCTGTACTTCAAGGACTTCAATTCCGGAGCCATGATCGAAAACATCGTCTCGCGCGCCAAGAAGATGGCGATCAAGCAACTACTGGACACCGGTCAGCGGGGTATCCGCGTCCAGCATCTGCTGGCCGCGTGTCTCGACGAGTTCCGCGAGAACGAGGATCTCCCCAACACCACCAATCCTGACGATTGGGCCCGCATCTCCGGCAAGAAGGGAGAGCGGATCGTCTTCATCCGCACTCTTATCCAGGGCAAGCAGGGCACCGAGGCGGGGCGCTCGATCGAGACAGTCTCGAACACCGGTCAGTACCTGTAGCGACCGCTACCACGGTGACGCCAGGTGGTTCAGGAGTCTTTGTCCGCCGCGAACCTGGCTCGCATCGCCTTCGCCTGTTCGGCCAACTGATGAAAGTGTTCGGTGCCGGTGATCGCCTCGGCATCTTCCTCGGCCTTGTGGTGGTCGATGATCACGGTCAGGCGCTTGACCTGTTCGACGAGGTGCCGCTCGCGCTGGAGGAGCTCGGAGCCCATGCGTTGGAACGCCCGTGCCAGCACGCCTACTTCGTCCTTGCGAGAGGCGGCTCTGTCGAGCATCTCGGGCTCGAACGATTGGCCCTCAAGCGCGACGGCCGCAGCCGTCATCGAGGCGACCGGGCGTACGAGGCGACGGCTGACGATCAGGCCCACGCACAGGCCAAGCAGGTTCACGCAGAGGCTGAGAAGCCCCTGTCGTTGGGCTGAGATGTTGCCGGGTTCAGCGATCTCGGCCTGCGGCACCATGGATACGAGGGTCCAGCCGAGTTCGCCAATGGAGGATTCCGTGACGTTCCACTGTTCACCGGCGCCTCGAAAAGACGCTGACGTCTCGAACTCCGTCAGTGCACCTGACTGCGGGGGAGTCTTGGCAATGAGCGTGGTGGCGAGGTCGCGCCCCCATGCGGCGGTCGTGATTGCGGTGAGGTCGCGGTTCGTCGGGGCGATCACCACCTGGCCGTCCCGATCAAGCGCGAAAAGAAGACCGTTGGCGCTGAAGTTGATGTGTGAGAACGACTCGCTCAGCGCCGCCTTGGTCTTCTCGAGCTGGGCCGCCGCCGCGACATTGATGTCATCGACATAGACGCCGGTGCCGATCGTCCAGTCCCATGGGGCGTAGTGGAAGACGTAGGAGATCTTTGGTGAGGCAACCTTCTCGCCGAGCCTGGTCCAGAAGTAGTCGACGTAGCCGGTTCCTTCCTGTTCGGCGACGTCGATGAACGCCCGGATGATGTACTTCCCATTGACATCCTGGAGGTCGATGAGGTTGCGCCCGTCGAGTGCCTTGTCAGGGTGCGCGATGGCCTTCCCTGTCCGGTCGTACGTGAAGAAGTAGTCAGCGTTCTTCTCGCCGTATCTCACCGAGCGGAGCATGGCCTTGGCCGCGGTTTGCGCCTGGTCGACACTGATCGTGCCGTTGGTCGCCAGTGCGCGGAACTGATCGAGGGCAGTTGTCAATGGTCCTGCAACGTCCCGCAGTTGGGCCTTGCGCGCGACAAGGGCGGATTCCCTGAACCTTTGCTGTTCGGCGTATGCCGCCTGAATGAGTGTTCCCGTGGATTCGTGGGCGTTGGACATCGCGATCTGCGAACTGTTCGCCGCCGTGCTGTGCGCGATCAGCACTGAGTAGGTGGCAGTCGTCACGGCGCTGATCACCAGTAGAGCCGAGATCAAGATCGCGATACGCGACGAGAGGGACGACCACCGGGAGAACGAGGTTGGGGGGCGCACTCGCGAGCCCTCCTCGAATGATGGTGTGATCTGGAAGTCGCGACGACGACGGATCTGTTGGCGGTGGCGCGATGGTATCGCCAGCCGGGCTCGGCGACCATGACTGAGGCGCGAGACCTCGACCGAGGTGCGAGCCTGACGGAAGCTAGGTGATCGCCGTCAGGCCAGCATCTCGTGCACGAGAGGCGTGACCTTCGAGCCGTAGAGCTCTATTCCGCGCATCAGGTCGCTGTGGTGCATGGGTCCGGTCGCGTACTTCATGTCGAATCGCGTCAGGTCGAGCGCGCGGGCGGTTGCCGCGATCTTGCGGGCCACGGTCTCCGGTGAACCGACGTAGAGCGCCCCGTGCGGGCCCGTCTCCTGATCGAACTGCGCCCGCGTGGGCGGGTTCCATCCGCGCTCTCGGCCTATGCGGCCGAACATCTCGGCGTAGTGGGGCCAGAACTGCTCGCGGGCCAAGCCATCGGTATCGGCCACATGGCCGGGGGAGTGAACCCCGACCGGCATCTCCTCGTGTCCGGCCTCGAGGAGGGAGCGCCTGTATAGGTCGACATGCGGGCCGAATCTCGCGGCGTCACCCCCGATGATGGCCAGCATGAGCGGCAGGCCGTAACGCGCCGCCCGAACGACGGAGGCGCCACTACCGCCAACGCCGATCCACGTGGTCAGATGTCCGCCCTCGGTGGCGGGGTGTACTCGCAGACCATCGATCGGGGGGCGGATGGTGCCGGCCCAGAAGATGGGCTCCTCCGCGAGCAGGTGAGAGAACAGGTCGAGCTTCTCCGCGAAGAGGAGTTCGTAGTCGCTGAGGCTGAATCCGAACAGCGGGAAAGACTCGGTGAAGGAACCGCGACCCAGGATGACCTCGGCACGACCCCGGGAAAGGGCGTCGAGCGTGGCGAACCGCTGGAAGACCCGGATCGGATCGTCGCTGGACAGGACGGTGACGGCCGTTCCTAGGCGGATTCGGCTTGTGCGTGCTGCGATTGCACCCAAGATCACCTCGGGTGCGGTGACCGCGAAGTCGTCCCGATGGTGCTCTCCGAGACCGAGGAAAGAGATCCCGACCTCGTCCGCCAGGACGCCCTGTTCGACGATATCCCTGATGACCAGAGCAGGGTGGTCGGGGCGCCCGTCGGCGGCGGCGGTGACGTCACCAAAGGTATGCAAGCCCAGGGTAAGTGGTCTGGTCATGGCTCAATCCTGTCATCGGCTCGTGTGCCACAGGGCGGTGGGCGGTGCTCGACCGGGCCGTGACATCACGCGTGAGGCACCGCGGCTGGCGCTGCGCGGCCCTACTCTGGAGCCATGACGGTGCACCGGGTCATGGGAATCGAGACCGAGTATGGAATCTCTGTCCCAGGCCATCCGCACGTCAACTCGATGCTCACGTCCTCGCAGATCGTCAACGCCTACTCCAATGCGGTGATAGGTGCGGCTCGGGCGAAGGCGCGTTGGGACTTCGAGGAGGAGACCCCCCTCCGCGACGCTCGTGGGTACGACCTCACCCGCGCAGATGCAGACCCGACGCTGTTGACGGACGAAGACCTCGGCCTCGCGAATGTGATCCTCACCAACGGCGCCAGGCTCTATGTCGACCACGCGCACCCGGAGTACTCAAGCCCAGAGGTGACCAACCCTCGCGATGCATTGGTGTGGGACAAGGCGGGTGAGCGAATCATGGCCCGCGCGGTCGCACTCGTGCGTCAGATCCCCGGGGCGCAGCCGGTGAACCTGTACAAGAACAACACCGATAACAAGGGCGCCTCGTACGGAACCCATGAGAACTACCTCATGCGGCGCTCGACGCAGTTCGCTGAGATCGTGCAGCACCTCATCCCCTTCTTCGTATCGCGACAGATCATCACGGGTGCCGGGCGGGTCGGCATGGGGCAGGACGGCCGCCGCCAGGGATTCCAGCTCTCACAGCGAGCCGACTTCTTCGAGGTGGAGGTCGGGCTTGAAACCACGCTGAAGCGTCCGATCATCAACACGCGCGACGAGCCGCATGCGGATCCGGAGAAGTACCGTCGTCTTCATGTGATCGTCGGGGATGCGAATCTTGCGGAGATCTCGACCTACCTCAAGCTCGGAATGACCGCGTTGGTGCTGTCGATGGTCGAGGACGGCTTTCTCGATCTGCAGCTCACCATGCCGAAGTCGGTGCAGGAGATGCACTTGGTCTCACACGATCCGTCCCTACGGCACCAGGTCACTCTCACGTCGGGTCGGCGGGTCACCGCGCTGCAGATGCAGTCCGACTTCCTCGAGCAGGCGCGCAAGTACGTCGAGGATCGTCTCGGGTCCGACGTCGACACCCAGACGACCGACGTCCTCGATCGATGGGAGTCGACCCTCACCAGGCTCGGGTCCGAGCCCATGTCACTCTCGAGCGAACTCGACTGGGTCGCGAAACTTGCGGTTCTCGAGGGCTACCGCGACCGTGACGGTCTCGACTGGGATCACGCACGGCTCCACCTCGTCGATCTTCAGTACAGCGATGTCCGTCCTGAGAAGGGACTCGCGCAACTACTGCAGGCCCGAGGTTCCCTGCTGCGGCTCACCACTGACGCCGAGGTCGATGCGGCGGTGTCCACGCCGCCGGTCGACACTCGTGCTTGGTTCCGCGGTGAATGCATGCGCAGGTATCCCGAGAATGTGGCAGCGGCCTCGTGGGATTCGGTTGTCTTCGACGTGCCCGGTTTCGACACGTTGCAGCGCGTGCCCACACTCGAACCGCTTCGAGGCACGCGTGCCCATGTCCAGGCCCTGCTCGATGCCAACCCCAGCGCACAGGAGCTCGTGCGGGCCCTGAACCGGGGCGACTGACCCGAGGGTTCGGGTCGCACGCCTCCGCGGGGGCGGCGCGTCATGTCCGGTAGCGCGACGCGTGACCGTGCGGGTGAGTAGGGTCGAGGAGTCCTCGACGTCGTGTCGGGGCCAGGGTGTGAGGAGGTCGCTATGCCCACTCGAGACACCGGCTCGCAGCATCAGAAGTCGCGCTCGAGCGACCAGGACCAGTCCGAGGAGTCCGAGGCGCCCGAGTCCGATCTCTCGGCGCGCAAGGAAGCCCTCGATGCTGACATCGACGCGATCCTCGGGGACATCGACGAGGCACTCGAGACCAATGCCGAGGAGTTCGTTCGAGGATTCGTCCAGAAGGGTGGCGAGTGACCTTCGCCGCGCGCAGTGTTGACGGTAGGTTCGGCCTGTCCGGTGAGCTGCGGCGAAGGAGAGGAACCCGGTGAGCGACTACAGGCAACGCGGCTTCGGTGCGTCGTTGGCATCGGCCTTCCTGCAGACCGGCTCATCGTCCTTCGCGGAGTTCCTCGGTGTGCATGACCCGTCCCTGCTGCCCTCGGGGCGACCGCTCCCGGCGGGCACGAGCATGGAAGCCGTGCATGGCACCACGATTGTGTCCCTGACGTTTGGTCGCGGTGTCGTCATGGCCGGCGATCGGCGCGCCACCATGGGGAACCTCATCGCCCAGCGCGACATCGAGAAGGTCTTCCCCGCTGACGAGTCCAGTTGCGTCGGGATCGCGGGAACCGCGGGGCTGGCAGTCGAGATGGTCAAGCTCTTCCAGGTCGAACTCGAGCATTACGAGAAGATCGAGGGCGCGCAGCTCTCTCTTGACGGCAAGGCCAATCGTCTTGCCACGCTCTTGCGCGGCAACCTCGGAATGGCCATGCAGGGTCTGGCGGTCGTTCCGGTATTTGCGGGATTCGATACCGACACCCAGCGCGGGCGAATTTTCAGTTACGACGTCACCGGTGGCCGTTATGAGGAGCACCGCCACCACGGTGTGGGCTCAGGTTCCATGTTCGCCCGGGGCGCCCTGAAGAAGCTGTGGCGTGAAGACCTCACCCCGCTCGAGGCGATCACCGTGGCCATCGAGAGCTTGTACGACGCCGCCGATGACGACTCCGCCACGGGCGGCCCCGATTTGGCTCGAGGAATCCTCCCCGTGGTTGCCGTTGTCGACGTCGACGGCTATCGCAGAATTCCCGACGCCGAACTCGGCCCGATCGTGCGCGCGGTCGTGGCGGCGCGCACACTGCTCCCAGACGGCCCGACGGCGCAGATCACGACCTGACACGACGAACGTTGATTGTTCCGTGGCGTCTGGTCGCGTCTGCTCGAACAACGTTCTGTGCACAGCGGATGGAGTCACCACCACCATGGCCACGAAGGCGAATTCACAGTCGACCCCGTCTCACCCTAGCGACAGCCACGACGTGATCCGTGTGCACGGCGCCCGCGTGAATAATCTCAAGGACATCAGCCTGGAGATCCCCAAGCGCCGGCTGACGGTGTTCACCGGGGTCTCGGGCTCGGGCAAGAGCTCCTTGGTTTTCGGCACGATCGCTGCGGAGTCGCAGCGATTGATCAACGAGACCTATAGCGCCTTCGTTCAGGGATTCATGCCCACGTTGGCGCGTCCCGAGGTCGACGTGCTCGAGGGACTCACCACCGCGATCATCGTCGACCAGGAGCGGGTCGGTTCGAACCCTCGTTCCACGGTCGGGACGGCGACCGACACGGGAGCATTGCTCCGCATCCTCTTCAGCCGACTCGGAAAGCCGTATCTGGGCTCCCCGCAGGCGTTCTCCTTCAATGTGGCCTCGGTCAGCGGCGCGGGGGCGATCAGCATCGAGAGGGCCGGCCGGACGGTCAAGGAGCGTCGTAGCTTCAGCATCACAGGGGGTATGTGCTCTCGTTGCGAAGGCCGAGGCGCGGTCACCGACTTCGATCTCACCCAGCTCTACGACGCGAGCAAGTCCCTGAAGGAAGGTGCGTTAACGGTTCCCGGCTTCAGCATGGACGGTTGGTACGGCCGCATCTTCGCAGGATGTGGGTACTTCGACATGGACAAGCCCGTGAGCACATTCACTAAGCGTGAATTGCAGGACTTGCTCTACAGGGAGCCCACCAAGATCAAGGTAGAGGGCGTCAACCTGACCTACGAGGGCCTTATCCCTCGGATCCAGAAGTCGATGCTGTCCAAGGACGTCAGTGCACTACAGCCGCATGTGCGGGCCTTCGTGGAACGGGTGGTGACCTTCACCGAGTGCCCCGACTGCGAAGGAACGCGGCTGAGCGAAGGTGCGCGGGCCTCAAAGATTGCTGGGATCAGCATCGCCGAGGCCTGCCTCATGCAGATCAGCGATCTTGCGGCCTGGGTCAAGGGCTTGGACGAGCCCACGGTCGCACCATTGCTCGCGTCGCTGCACCACTCGCTGGGCGCGTTTGTCGAGATCGGCTTGGGCTACCTCTCCCTCGACCGACCGTCGGGAACGTTGTCGGGCGGCGAGGCTCAGCGGGTGAAGATGATCCGGCACCTCGGCTCGGCGTTGACCGATGTCACCTATGCGTTCGACGAACCCACGACGGGGCTGCATCCTCACGACATTGAGCGCATGAACGACCTGCTCCTGCGACTGCGTGACAAGGGCAACACCGTGCTGGTCGTCGAGCACAGGCCCGAGACGATCGCGATCGCCGAGCACGTCGTCGACCTCGGCCCCGGCGCGGGTTCTGCCGGCGGACAGGTGATGTTCGAGGGC
>WLRQ01000027.1 GCA_009697815.1 Actinomycetota bacterium | reverse complement strand
GAGCGCAAGATCTTCCCGGAGAATCAGTACGCCTCGTGGCGTCCCCGGGTCGAGGCAGCTGCCTATCGACTTCAGCGTGAGCGGCCCGTCGATCTCGTCATCGCGACGGGCAATCCGTACGTCGACTTCGTGGTGCCGATGATGATGAGCGCTGAATTCGGAACGCCCTACGTGCTCGATGATCGCGACTCGTGGGTCCTCAATGTCTATACGGGAGAGCCGTATCCGGGATCAGACGTGCAGCAGGAGTGGCTCGATCACCTGCTCGACGGCTGCCTGGAGATGTGGTTTGTTAACCCTCCCATCGCCGATTGGCACCTGAGCCGGTACCCGAGCCATCGTGACAAGATCGTCGTAGTCGAGAACGGCTGGGACATCTCGTTCATCGATCCCGCAAGCCTTGGCCACCGAGTTCCCGCGGCTCCGGTGTTCGGGTTTCTCGGCACGATCAACGAAGGCTTGCCACTCCAACAGATCATCGATGGCTGGCGTGCGGCCCGGAGGTCGGGCCTCCCCAGCGGTTCACAACTTCGCCTCTACGGCGGTCTCGGACACGTGCGAGGAAGCCGCAGCCAAGAACTCCTGCTTCAGTCCGCGGTGCGGGACAACGTCGTTCACATGGGCCGGTGGCCCAAGGCGCGGATTGACGAGGCCTACCGGGAGATCGACGTGTTGATCTTCGCCAAGGAGGGTGGGCGGATGGTCACCTCGGGCAAGGTGTACGAGTACGTGGCGACCGGCAAGCCCATCGCGGGCGTGGTCGAAGCCGAACACGACGCCAGGCGCGTGCTGGCGCAGTACCCGCGCGTGCATCTGGGGACCGGATCCTCAGCGGAGACCTGGCGAGATGTTCTGCTGGCCGGTGCCCGCGATGCGGCTGACACCACTCCCGGAGTTGTCGAGCGGGCCATCGAAGCGGGTGGGGCGTTCCGTCGCGACCGCATACTCGGCCCCGCGCTCGATCGCGTGATAGCGAGGGTGACGTGATGAGCGCCGTCCTCGTCCTGGCAACTGGTGTCGCACCCACTGCGGGTGACCTAGCAGCACTTCGCGCGTGCGACGCGGAGATCGTGGTGTGCGTCGTCCATCCGGCGCCAGGCCTGTGGGTGCGAGCGTTGACCCGGCTGCGGCAATCCGCGAAGGTGCGGCGGGCACGTTCTTTCGCCTGGCGCCAGTTCAAGCGAGGGCGACGGGTGCTACGGCGACTCCAGCGCGAGCTTGCGCGACTCTCGATCCGGATGAGGCCCAAGCCTGAGGCGCCTTCCGCGGCATCGGCCGGCGATGGCTCGGACCGTGAGCCGCCGCTCGTGACCTTCGCGTCAGGCCTCTCAGGCATTGCGCTGCTGAGGTTGCGCAGGGCCATCGCTGATGTCGAGCGCGAGCTCGACTCACATGGCAAGATCGATATGCTGGTTTCCCTTGATGGTCAAGCGTCGACGGTGGCATGGCATGTGGCCCGCTCGCGCCCCGGAGTTATTGCGGTCGATGGCTCCGAGGCTGCCGTTCGGTTTCTCACCGGATCGCTCGCGTCGTCGATCGACCTCGGCGAGCGTGCGGCCATCCTGGATGCGCCGGAGTCGCTGTATCCCGCGCTCGTCGAGCGCGAGTCGCGTCGGCGGCGCATCGTCGTTCTGGCCCCGGATCTGACCGAGGCTGACCTGCGCGCAGTGTCCGACTCGCGCGCAGATGCAGACGTCGTGGGCCTACGCGCCGGATCCATGCACGGTGTCGCACTGCTCGCGGGCGCGTCGGCAGTCATGGTCACGACCACGATCGAGGATGTCGTCGGCGAGGGTCGGCCATCGGCGCTGCGGGTGCTCGGCGCCGACGAAGTCCTCGACTCGGGGCGGATCGTTACGGCGGCCGCAGTGCAGAGTGCTGTCGCTCCTTCGGGGGGCTCCCAGCACTTGCTCATCGGTCCGGCCAACTACGCCGGACAGGGCGCGGCCTGGGCGCGCGCCTTGGAGCAGCGCACGGGGGTCACCGCGCGTAACCTGACGGTCGTGAGCCCGCAGGCCTCGTTCATGTTTCCCGCGGACATCCCGATGACCTACACCGACTGGGCCGACCCCGTCGTGCGTGCGCGGGCAGCGGTCGAGGCGGTCCTTCCCTCGACCCACGTACTTTTGGAGGCCCTTCGTCCTCTCCTGGGCCTCGGAGATTCGGGTGCGAGCACGGCATGGGACCTCCAGGCCGGCGCCCGGGAGATCGCCCATCTGGTGCTGTCGGGTCGCCGGGTCGGGCTTGTGCTGCACGGATCGGAGGCGCGACGTCCGCGTGAACATGTCGCGCTGTACCCGATGTCGCCGTTCGCCAACTCTGGGCACGAGGACGAGACGCAGGCGCGCACCACGCAGACCGACAACGTGCACGCGTTGATGGAGATCCTCGACGTCACGCGCTTCGTCTCCACCCCTGACATGCTCGACTTCGTTCCGGGTGCCGTGTGGCTTCCGATTGTGGTCGGCCCGACGTCGTTCATTCCTGGACGCGAGTTGTTCAGCAGGCCTCGGCCGGTCGTGATGCACGCGCCGAGCTCAGGGCCACTCAAGGGCTCGGATCACATCGATCCCGTCCTCGAGAAGCTCGACGCAAGGGGTGTGATCGAGTACCGGAGGCTGCAGGACATCCCGCCCAGTCTCTTGCCCTCGTACCTGCGTGACACCGACATCCTGGTCGACCAGGTTGTGCTCGGAAATCCGGGAGTTCTTGCGGCACAAGCGATGGCGTGTGGTCGAGTGGTGGTGGCGCACCTGTCGGGCGCGGTCCGGGCGCGGTTCGGCTCGACGGTTCCTGTCGTCGAGGCCACCCCCAGCACCTTGCGCGAGGTCATACTGGGGCTTGTCGCTGAAGAGGACGCCAGCCGGGCAGTCGGTGCCGCAGGCCCCGCGTTCGTGCGCGAACACCACGACGGCCGCCGCTCGGCCGCAGTGCTGTTCGACTTCGTCCGAGGGGAGTAGCGCCATGTATGCGGGATCTCGCATCGGGGTGGTAGTCCCCGCGTGGAACGAATCCCGCCTCATCGCCAGCACGTTGTCGACCATGCCGGACTTCGTCGACCGAATCGTGGTGGTCGACGATGCCAGCACCGATGACACCGCCGAGCGAGCGCGGGCCGTGGGTGACCCTCGTGTCACCGTGATCACTCACGAGGTCAACGGAGGTGTGGGCAGCGCGATCCTCACCGGCCACAGCATTCTGTTCGCCGAAGGGTGTGACGTCTCGGTCGTGATGGCCGGCGACGCGCAGATGGACCCGGCCTACCTCTCGACCCTTCTCGATCCGATCGTCAACGATGGCATTGGATTCGCGAAGGCCAACAGATTCTTCAATGCCTCGTCCTACGCCGGGATGTCGCGCACCCGAATCTTCGGCAATGTCGTGCTCTCCTTCCTTACCAAGGCGTCCTCTGGCTACTGGCACCTATTCGATCCGCAGAACGGCTACACCGCACTGTCGGCTTCGGCGTGGCGGCTGCTCGATGTTGCTTCCATCGCGCGCGGTTACGAGTTCGAGAACAGTGTGCTGATCAACCTCAACATCGCCAACGTGCGAGCGCGCGACGTCCCCATTCCCGCCATCTATGGGGACGAGGTCTCGGGGATCAGGCTGCCCAGGATCGTGCCCCGCCTGCTGCGCACCCTGTGGCGCGGCTTCTGGTTCCGCATTGTGCGTAAGTACGTGGTCCCTTCGTTCTCACCGGTGGCACTGCTGCTATTCACCGGGCTCGCCCTCGCAGGCTTCGGGTTCGTGATCGGGGTGTTCGCGCTCGCCTATTCGATCGGTCCGCGCGAGGCGAGCACTGGAACCTGGCTCCTTTCGGTCGCACCGGGTCTGACAGGTGTGTTCATGCTCATCCAGGCGCTCGTGCTCGACATCGAGGAGAGCCCCCGCTGAATGGCGCGACCTCCGCAGTCACGCGCCGGAGTCCGCGTTAGCGGTAGACCCAGTGCCGCCCGGCAAAGAAGTTGAGAACCGCATTGATGGCGACGCTGATGGTCTTGGCCAGGATTAACCCCAAACCCAGCGCGGTGAGTGAACTCACGAACAGCACGGTCAGCAGGTAGTTGAGCGCAACCAGGGCCGCGTACCGCGCGACTTGTGGACCGTGTGGCCCGCGAGCACGAAACACCCACGCGCGGCCGAGCCCGTAGTTGACGACGAATGACACGGCGAACGCGACAGTGGTGCCGACGACCAGCGCCCAGCCGAGAACCGACACGGTCGTCCAGAGCAGGCTTACATCGACGAGGTAACTCACCAGACCGGTGACGACGAAACGGACCACCTGCGGTGCGGTGCGCGGGGGGCGAGCGGCAGCCGTTGTGGGCGGGTTGTGGGGCTCGGGAGGAATGTGGGACATCGATGCCATCGTAGGAAGGCTGATGCCGCTCGACCGGCGCGACTCTCCCGAGACCTCCTCCTCCCTAGACTTGGCACACCACTGGAGCACGAGTGACAGGAGACGTCATGAACGCCTCCCCGCCCGCTGCATCAACCCCCCGCCTAAGCCGCCCGACCGTGGTCGTCGTCGCACTCAACGATCGGCGCACCCAGGCGTACGTACTTGCGTCGGCGCTGGCAATCGCCACGCGCGCTGATGTCACCGTGCTGCGCCCCTCGGTCGACGGGGCGCGCCTGGAATCCGCTTACGGACTCGTCCGTCTCGTCGACGTCGCGATTGACGTTCCCTTGACCGACCAGGCGATCGACGCTCGCACGAGGCGCAGGGTTGCGGTGCTTCCGGTGAGGATCGTCGATCGGGCGGCAGGAGTCGCGTGGCGAGCCTTTGACCGTGCGCGGTCGCGCATTGCGATGGCGGGGCGAAGCCCGGAGGGCCGTCAGGAGGCCGAGGCCCTAGATCATGCGATGGCCCGCGAGATCGACGCGCTGGCCCCGGATGTCATCCACGCCCATGGTGTCGTCGTGGCACTCGCCGCATCGCGCGCGAGTGCCCGTCTCGTGCGCAGTGGTCGAGCGACCCCGTGGATCTTCGATGTGGGCCATTGGCCGCTCGGACTTCCGACCCCAGGAGCCCGGTCGCCGCGTGAACTCGCGGGCTGGCGGACGCTGGAGCGCTCTCTGGTCGCGGGTGCGGCGCGCGTGGTGAGCTCGCAACCGGTGGGGCGAGAGGTGTCGCTGCAGGACGCGTACGCCGACGTCGCGGGATTCGAGGTGGGAAGCGTCACGCTCGGCGGTGATGCCGACCCCGGCGTGGCGGTGGGAACGATTGCGGCACAGGTACTTCCATCACCTATCCGCATCGGTGTGGGCCCAGCGAACTCTGCCGGCCAAGGCTGGGCATGGGCCGACGCGGCCGCGAGACTCATCCCGGATGTCACCCATGAGGTAATCGCGATCGACAGCGGCCGGTTCGCCTACCCGTGCGATGTGTCCGTCTCGGCGCGGCGCTATGCGCGTGATGCGACCTGGGCCGACCGCGTCACCGAGCGAGCCCTCGCTCAGTGGACCCACGCGATCTTCGAGGCGGGTCGCCCAATTCTGGGAACTCGCCACGGCCGCGACTTCCGTGGCGACGAAGGTGTCCTGCGCGCCGCCGGGATCCGCACGGCCCTGGCCTTTCACGGCTCGGAGATTCGCGATCCTCGTCGCCATGTGCTCACCCATCAGTACTCACCCTTTCAGGATGTGGGCGACCCCATGACGCGCACCTTGCAGGCAAAGGTCGATGCGCTCCTCCCGCTCATCGCTGCTTTCGGCGGACCGATCTTCGTGTCGACGCCCGACCTTCTCGACTACCTCCCCAACGCTGCGTGGCTGCCAGTCGTGGTCGACGCGCGTGGGTGGCCCTCACCGCGGCCACTGTGGTCGCGCCCGATTCCCCTTGTGGTGCATGCCCCAAGCAACGCCGCGCTGAAGGGCACCCGTGATGTCGAGCAGGTGCTGACCCCTCTCGCGAACCGCGGACTCATCGAGTACCGACGGATCGAAGGTGTCGCGCAGTCCGAGGTGGCGAGAGTCGTCGCTGATGCCGACGTGGTGGTCGATCAGTTACTGCTCGGGCTCTACGGAGTGCTGGCCTGTGAGGGCATGGCTCTCGGCCGGGTAGTGGTGGGAAATGTCGGCGACACCCTGCGCTCGCGCGTCCCAACGGAGGTGCCCGTGATCGAGGCCGACCCGTCGACGCTCGCCGCCGTCATCGCCGAGATCCTCGACTCCAGGTCGGACGCTGCGTCACACGCGGCCGACGGGCCTGCGTTCGTGACCGAGTGGCACGACGGGCGCCGCTCAGCGCAGGCCCTGGAGGCCTTCCTGAGCGAACCTGGGCGCACCTGAGTGCACCCGACCGCGACCGAACGCGACTGAATCCCCGGTCTCGCGGCAAGTGCGGGGTACCTTATGACTAGTCCCTGGCCGGGTTGTTTCCATCCGAATCGGCCCCGATTTGTGGCCCCCCAGGGTCAAGTTCCCGGGGGTACACCCCGATAGCTGTACTGGGGTGCCGGCGAATCTGGGGATTCGTATGCCCCGAACTAGTCCCAGGAGGTAGCGGTGCGTGGCACCCATCGGCTCGTAGCGGGTCTCGCTGCGGTCGTCGTCGTGCCTGCGGTGCTGGCCCTCCCCGTCCTCACGACGTCGGCTCCCGCGATCCATCCCGTCACCCCCGAGGTCGCCGCGATCCCCCTGAGCGGCATCGACCGGTTGGGCCTCCTCGACTCGGTCACACCGGCAGTGACGGTATCGAACCTGGCGCTGCCGCTCGCTCCGGCGGTCGTCACGGCGGCGACGTCGACGGCGGCTTTCACTCTCGTGGGGGTCGACTGGCGCGGCGCCGCGCCCCCTGGCACCACTGTGCAAGTGAGGGTGCACGGAGTCGACGGCTGGAGCCACTGGTCGGTGCTCGCCGTCGAACCAGACCACGGCCCCGACACCGGATCCGCTGAGGCACTCGCGGCGGGCGTCCGCAGCGGCGCGGAGCCATTGCTGACCGACCCCGGGTCGGATGGGGTGCAGGTGCGTATCGACAGCGCGGGCGGTGTCGCCCCCACTGACGCGAGGATCACGTTGATCGATCCGCAGACCTCGGGCGCCGATGCGGACGCTGGCATTGTCGCCACGGCACTCTCCACCGCGCAGGCAGCGGGCGATCCGCTGCGCCCTGCGATCATCACGCGCGCCCAGTGGGGCGCGGACGAGTCGATGCGCACCAGCGCTCCGGTCTACACCGGGTCCGTCAAGGTCGGATTCGTGCACCACACCGCCTCGACGTCGAACTACACGCCCGCCCAGGCGACAGCCCAGGTGCGCGCGCTCTATGCCTACTTCACCAAGGGTTTGCACTACAGCGATATCGCCTACAACTTCCTCGTCGACCGGTTCGGGCGCCTGTACGAAGGACGCGCTGGTGGGATGGCGAAGAACGTTCTGGGTGGTCACACCGCCGGCTTCAACCAGAACACGTTTGCGGTATCCGCCCTCGGCAACTTCGACACGTTCAAGCCGGGCACGACGGCTGCTGCCGCGATTGCGTCGTCGATCGCAAAGTTGATGGCCTGGAAACTCGCACTCAACCACCGCAACCCGCTCGGTGTCGCGACTTTGATCTCCAACAGCGGTGCTGGCACCTCGCGGTATGCCGTGGGAGCCCCGGCAACGGTGCCGGTGATCTCCGGGCACCGCGACATCGGCTCGACCGCATGTCCTGGGCGCTATCTCGAGCCATTCGTGCCGAAGATCCGAACGCTCGCCCGTGCCTACATGGGTACGCAATTGCTCATGCCCGCCCTCGTCCCCTCAGTGACCCCTTACGGGGCCTCGGGTGGCACGCTCGTCACGACAACGACGACACCGGTCTCATGGAAGCTGGAGATCTTCTCGGTGTGCCAGAGCGCGCCGGTGCGGGTCCTGACAGGTACTCAGGCGGCAGCTGGTGTGCTCCGCATCTACTGGAACCAAAAGCGCGCGGACGGATCGGCTGCACTGCCGGGCACCTATCGGCTCGTGCTGTCGGCGAGCAATGGCGCCGCAGTGGCGTATCCCGTCGACACCCCCATGGTTGTCACTGAGATTCCCGGCTCTCCGATGGGTCCATGCGCCCAGGTGTCCCGCCTCGCCGAGACAGAGCGCTACGCGGCCGCTGTCCACGCCGGAGGACTCAGTGCGCCGTCGTCGACGACGATCGTGCTGGCCCCCGGTGAGGATGCGGGCCTCGCTGAAGCTCTCATTGCCGCTCCCCTAGCAGCGATCAAGAACGCCCCCCGGCTTCTCACCATGCCGACCGCGCTCCCGGCGGCCGTGGAGACCGATATCAAGGCGCGCGCGGCGACCACCGTCTACCTCGTCGGCTCGGTCGCTCGCATCGACACGGCCGTCGAGACCCAATTGCGCTCACTGGGGGTCACCACGATCGTCCGGCTGACCGGTGCCGACATTGCCGAGACGGCAGCCGCAGTGGCCGATGAGATGGGCGTCCGTGGTCGAGCGGTCGCGGTGTCGTTCGAGCCGGGAGCTTCGGCGGATCTCGCTACGGCGGCCGCAGCCGATGCGGCGGCGGCGCGAGTTCCCCTGGTGGTCGTCGGTTCCACGACGGTGCCCACCGCGACCTCGCTCGTGCTCGGCAGGCTGGCGGTCACTGAGGTCACCGTGGCCGGAACCTCCGGTGCGATCTCAGACGGCGTTCTCGCTGCCATCCCCGGGGCAGTTCGCATCACTGGGGCTGACGATGTCGCGCGCGCCGCTGCGCTTGTTGCCGCGCTGGCCCCCTCGGCCGATCGCATCAGCGCGATGCCGCTGGGTGCACTGTCATCGCGGGCTGTCGCGGCGGGAGCCGGCCGTCCGCTGCTGCTCGCGGCCTCGTCACCCTCGGCGCTGACGGCCTGGCTTGTTGCGCACGCCCAGGTCACTCACGTCCTCGCGATCGCACCGGTCGCAACCTGGAGCGAGAGCACTCTGGGCGCCATCGCCGCCGCCATGGTTGCGCGCCCAGTGCCCGCGGCCACCGCCACCGCCCCGCCAGCGGCCCCGCCCACGGCCGTGCCCACGGCCGTGCCCACGGCCGTGCCACTCACCGCCGCCGTGACCCCAGTGGTGCCCGCCTCGTTCACCTTCTTCGGATCCGGATACGGCCATGGCGTCGGGATGTCGCAGTACGGGGCCCGAGGCATGGCGCTCGAGGGATCGTCCGGCTCGCAGATCGTGCGGCACTACTACTCCGGTACCACGGTCGCGGCGGTGCCAGATGCGTTCGAGCTCAAGGTAAACCTGCTGCACCAGCAGCCCATCGTGGTCGTGCGGCCTGAGGCGGTAGCCGCCGGCGGAGGTGGCATCGAGGTCACCGTCGCCGGACTCGCCGCGGTCGTGGGTGGTCCGACGGACGTCATCACCGTTGCCGCAGGAACTGGTGTCGCCGCGGGCACCGTCATCGTCACCCGGACGCGGGCGGGAGTCGCGAGCAGGATCGGCACGGGAGCATCCGTCCGGATCCGGTGGGCCGGCACCCGCCAGCCAGGTAAGGCCGGAACCGCAGCCACGCTCGTCAACGTGGCGACGAGCTGGGCAGGGTTCGCCAGCTCTGGCCACAGATATCGCTACGGAGTCATCGATATCGCCACCACGACGGCCGCGACCACCAAGGTGGAGGTCGTCAATCAGGTGCGTCTTCATGACGAGTACCTGCTCGGAATTGCCGAGATGTCCTCGTCCTGGCCAGCCGCTGCCCTACAGGCTCAGGTCTTGGCATCACGCACCTATGCGCTCGCACGCTACGGAAGCGGAACGGCCAGGGCTCTGTGCGCCTGTCACGTCGACGACGGCGGTGGTCCCTACTACGACCAGGTGTTCGCCGGCTGGGTGAAGGAATCTGGTGCCTCGGGCACGCTATGGCGTGCGGCGGTCACCTCGACGCTCACGAACTCCACGACTGCCCTCGCGATCCTCTCCGGGGGAAAGCCGATCACGGCCTACTACTTCGCGGCCTCGGGCGGTGCGACGCAGAACTCGCAGGACGTGTGGGTCAGCTCGCTCGCCTACGCGAAGTCCATCGACGACCACTGGAGCCTTGATCCGTCGGTGCCGTGGTCGACGTGGTTGCCACGTTTGCGCACGCAGGCCGCAGTGGCGCTCGCCTTCGGCCTCGCGGATGTGGTGCGCATCGACCTGTCCTCCCGCACCGTCGCCGGTGGTGTGAGCACTGCGACTGCCTGGTCTTCATCTGGCGCCTCAGCGTCGATTCGGGGCGAGACGCTGCGCTCGCGGCTCTCGCTGCCGAGCACCTGGGTGTGGCGCGCGGTCGAGACCGCGTCGGCGGACGCGGCCACGAGTGCGGTCCGTGCGTCTCAGGCGTCGACGTCCACCTCCACTCTCATTCTTCTGGCACCCATCGACTCGCCGGCGCTGATCGCGGTCGCGAGCAATCTCTCCGTGCAGAAGGGCTGGCCTCTCCTGCTCACCTCGAGTGCCGGGTTGCCGGCGGTGACGAGCGCAGAGTTGGTGCGGCGCAAGGCGACACGCGTATACATCGTCGGTACGCCCAGCGAGATCCCCGACGCGGTGCTCACTGAGGTGAGCAACATTGTGGGGATCGTGAGCAGGTACTCCGGGGCGAACGACACAGAGATGTCCGTCAACATCGCCGCCAATGTGCTGGCAAGGCCGGTCGGCACCCCTGTGATGGTCGCGTCGGCAAGCGACCCTGTGTCGGCGACGCTGGCAGGTGCGGCTGCTGCGGCGAGCGGGCGTGCTCTCGTGCTCGTCCCGGGCGCGGCCGTGGCCTCGGCGTCCGTCACCGCCTTCCTGGCCGCGGCGCTTCCCTCGCAGACCTACGTGGTCGGACCTACATCCTCGATCGCGGATACCGTCCTGAGTGCGATGACCACCGGAGTTCGCGTGGTGGGGAGCGACGTGCCAGGAACCTCGATGGGAGTTCTCGCGACCCTGGGGCAGATCCCGCCCGGCCATGTCATCCTCGCGACCGAGACGGGCACGACGTCGGGGATGCTCGCTGCCCCCGGGGTGCCCGTGATGGTCGTGGGCACTTCGCTCTCCGCGATCGCCACCACGTGGCTTCAGGGCGGGGTCAACTCACTGACCGTCGGCGCAGATGTGAGCCTGGCGGTGGTCACGGCCGCGCGTCGGGCCTGAGGATCACCTCACAGCGTTCTCGCGCCGCAACCTCGTCGGGGTCGGCTGACTCATCAGCGAGGATCACGACTGAGCCGCCGACCACTAGTGGCACGGCGAGCAGTGCGAGAAGGGACGCGTCGTCGAGGCCTCGCGTGCACAGCAGGCGTCCGCCATCAGGTAGGCCCACGCTGCCGGCGAAATCGCGTGCTTGCTGGAGTGCTTCGGACTGTGTCCAGGCCCCGCTGCTCGTCAGGAGCCATGATTCGTCGCCGTGGATGGCGTCGTACGGCGTGAAGCGGTCACCGTGTGCGCGAACCTCTAGCGCGACGTCGAGAATCCCTTGTGGCAGAGGTGTTGTGAAGGGCATGCCGAAGGGGTGGAGTGCCGTGGCCAGTGTCAGCGGCGCACGCGGCACGTCGAGGGTGCGGGGTCCGACGACGCTCAATTCGACGAGTGGATCCGATGGCTCTCCCGCGATCCATGCCACGGCGCCGACGAGGGCGCATGCGCCGATCCACACGCTCGTCTGCCAGTGCGCGGGCAGGTGCAAGGCCACCCGCGTGCCGACGGTGGCGCCAGCGTCGTCACGAAGGAGGTTCGCCGCCTTGGCCACGTTGTTCTCGAAGGTGCGGACCGAGAGCTCGGTCCGCTCTCCGGCGGGGCCGACATAGGTCACGAGCGGGCGAGCGGAGTCGACGCGCATCAGGGCATCGAGCGCCAGGGGGATCGTTGTCGGGATCACCTCGTGACCCTATGTCGCGATGGGGCCGGGCCGGATGTGGCACAGTGACCGCGTGCTTGAGGCTGTGTTGCTCGTGGGCGGTCAGGGGACACGTCTGCGCCCGCTGACCGTGACGACCCCGAAACCCATGTTGCCCGTCGCGGGTGTTCCCTGCACCGAGCACCAGATCGCGAGAGCACGCGAGGCGGGGGTCACTCGCGTGATCCTGGGTACCTCCTACAGGCCCGAGGTCTTCAGCGAGTACTTCGGTGACGGCTCGCGCTTCGGCGTAGAACTCGTCTATGCCACCGAGGACGTACCGCTGGGAACAGGCGGGGCGATTCGGCATGTGGCGTCGCTACTTGAGAGTGGCCCCGACGACCCTGTCTTGGTATTCAACGGCGACGTGCTGTCAGGGCACGACATCGCAGGCCAGGTCAGGGGATGGCGCGAGAATGAGGCCGACGTCTCGATCTATCTCACTCGCGTTGAGGACCCACGCGCCTACGGACTCGTGACGACCGACCCCGAGGGCCGGGTGCTGCAGTTCCTCGAGAAGCCCGCGACTGCCGAGGAGTGCGTCACCGATCAGATCAACGCCGGGTGCTATGTCTTCCGTCGCTCGGTGATCGACTCGATCCCGATCGGTCGGCCGGTATCGGTTGAGCGAGAGACGTTCCCCGGGTTGCTGGCTGCTGGGGCCATGGTGATCGGTTTCGTCGACGTCGGCTACTGGCTTGACCTCGGTACCCCACTGGCATTCGTGCAGGGTTCGCGTGACCTCGTCACGGGCAAGGCTCCGAGCCCGGCGCTGCCGGGGCCGATCGGAGACTTCCTCGTGCGACCGGGCGCGGAGGTCGCGGTCGACGCGATACTTCGCGGCGGCACCTTCGTGGGCGCCGGTGCCACCGTCGGCTCGGGTGCGATCGTCGACGGCTCGTCGCTGTTCGACGGTGCGATGATCGCGGCAGGTGCCCACGTGAAGGATTCGGTGATCGGATCGGGTGCGATCGTGGGTTCGGGCGCCTACCTCGACGGTGTCGTGGTGGGCGACGGCGCTGACGTCGGCCCGGGCAATGAGCTCACCCGAGGCGCGCGGGTCTGGCCCGGCGTGGTGCTCTCTGACACCTCGGTGCGATTCTCGTCAGATCGCTGAGCAACCAGCAGATCCTCGAGTGTCGCCCAGGTGATACCGCTGTGATCGCCGACCTTGGCCAGCTGGACGAGCACCCCGCCATTGCCGCGCGGGTGGATGAAGACTTCCGACCACTGGGTGATGTGCTTGAGCCCGAAGGTGGCGATGCCGCGTGCGGTGAGTGCGGCCGCTGCGACGTCGACGTCGTCGACGAAGAAGGTCAGATGGTGCACCCCACCTCGACCTGCGGTGGATTCGAAGAACCGATCGAAGAACGACGAGCCCGGGGTTGGCGCCATCAACTCGACCCGACCCGTTCCGATCGTGAAGGTGGCGACGATCGCACCTACCGGGAGCACCTCGCCGTAGAGGTATTCGCCGCCAAGGGTGTCGCGGTAGAACGCCACCAGGGCGGCAAGTGAAGGCCCTGCGACCGCGACGTGGTCGAAACGTGCGCCGATGGAGGTGAGCAGACTCGAGTCGGGGTCTTCGCTCGCGAAGTCAGCAGTCATGTCACCACTCTTGCAGGCTCTTTGCGACGATCCGGCAGGGGTGGCGGCGTTCGGCTATCAGCGTTCGAACAGGAAGTCGGTTGTCGATCGCGTCGGTCGAGCGACCGCGTCGCGTGCGGCATGTCCGATCGCGACTGCGCCGAGCGGCTGCCACGAGGACGGAAGGTCCAAGACTTCACGAACGACGTCGGCGCAGAACATCGTCGAGGAGATCCACGCCGATCCGAGTTGTTCGGCGGCGAGGGCCACCAGCAAGTTCTGAACGGCAGCGCCCCCGGAGACGAGGAACATGTCGCGCTCGTAGGAGTTCCGCGGGTCGTCGGGGTAGTCGTGCGACGCCCCCTCGAGATCGAGGAACGGCAGTACGAGGACGGGAGCGTCCCGAAGCACGTCACCGCGACTGACTCGGCGTTCCACGGAGGCGCCGTCGAAGTTGTCCTTCGTGCGGAGGTCGCGCTCCCATGCGGCTCTCATCGCATCGAGCAGGCGAGTCCTGGTCTCGGCGGAGGAGACCATGAGGAAGCGCCATGGTGTGGTGTGGTGTGGGCTCGGCGCTGTGATGGCGGCCTCCACGGCACGACTGATCGCGGCGGGATCCACGGCAGCATCCGTGAAATGTCGCACGGTGCGCCGGGCGAACACGGCATCGCGCTGCCCTTCGGCCCGCCCGAGTGCGATCGCCTCGGCGGTGCCCAGCCTGAAGAGGTCGTCGCCGGATGGTCGAACCAGGGCCCGGGCGCCGGGGCCGTCGTCGTCGGTGGTGAACGCGGCGAGGCCACGCACCACGGCGACAGGAAGCCCGCTGAGCTTCCCCGTGACGAGGTCGGCGGCTGCGGCGACCTCGTCGGCGATCGCGGTGACCGTCATCTCCAGGGTGTGCCCCTGGGAGTCGACGCGCCCGCGGTGGTCGTCGAGGACCATGAGTCCGGCGGCGCCGATGGCGGCGTCGGTGAGACCGTCGCGCCAGGGACGGCCCATGGTGTCGGTGACGATGACCGCCAGACGACGACCTGTGGCGTGCGACAGGGCCTTGCGCAGTCGGCGGGCGCTGGCATCGGGGTCAATCGGGAGCAGGACGATGGTGCCGGGCTCGGTGTTCGACGCGTCGACGCCAGCCGCGGCCATCACGAGGCCATGGGTGGTCTCGACGATGCGGGTGAGGCCCCGGGGAGTGGCTCTGGTGGCTACGACGCGCACCGTCTCCGCAGTGATGGCGTCCTCACGACTCTCGGCCGCCACCACTCGACCTTCGGCCTTGCTCACGACCTTGCTCGTCACGACCACGACGTCGCCGTCGCACATCCCCGTCGACCCGTCGGGCCAGGTGAGTGCGGGCAGGAGGGTCGAGATCAGGTGTGTGAGGTCGGAGCCAGCAACGATCTCGGGGAGGCCCGGAACCCCGACGACGGTGAGGGCGGCTGCGTTCATCTGGTGATACTCGCCGCGAGATCCAATGCGGCCGAGGCGATCGACGCTGTCGCCTCAATATCCGTCATCAAGAGAGGTACGGCCCTCGTGGCGATCCCGAGGGGGGTCAACTCATCCACGGACGCGGAATCGGATGAGGCGTGGACCAGCCAGCCATCGAGGATGCCGCCAGCGTCGGCACCCGCCGGGACGGCTGAGCGCCTCGCTCCGTAGTGGCGCGCCACTGCCGACGCCGACGTGTCAACGCCGACTGCCGCGAGGCACGCGTCAGCCATGCCGTGAACGGGCGCGCCCCCGATGATGGGCGAGACCCCTACCACCGGTGCTGCTGTGGCGCGCAGGGCTTCGCGAATGCCCGGAACCTGCAGGATCGTGCCGATGGACACGATGGGGTTGGACGGCGGGAGCAGCACGACGTCCGCGTCGCGGATTGCCTCGATCACCCCCGGAGCGGGCGTGGCCTCGTCGACGCCGACGAGCACGAACCCGTGGGCGGGGATGCCGGCGCGATGGCGGATCCACCACTCCTGGAAGTGGATCGCCCGGCGCGTCCCGGGCTCCTCATCGTCGACGATGACGTGAGTCTCGAGGCGGTCATCGCTCATCGGCAGGAGCCGGATCCCCGGCTCCCAGCGCGCACACAAGGCCTCGGTCACGGCCGAGAGCGGATAGCCCGCAGCCAACATCTGCGTGCGAACCAGGTGGGTGGCGGTGTCGCGATCGCCCAGCCCGAACCACCCCGGAGCGACTCCGTACGCGGCGAGCTCCTCCTTGACGGTGAAGGTCTCGTCTTCGCGGCCCCATCCCCTCTCGCGGCTGATGCCGTTGCCCAGGGTGTACATCACGGTGTCGAGGTCGGGGCAGATCTGCAGCCCGAAAAGCCTGATGTCGTCACCGGTGTTGCCGATGACCGTGACGTCGACGTCGCCGTCGCCGATCCCGCTGAGATGGTGGAGCAACCCCCGCGTGAAGCGCGCGCCGCCGATGCCGCCCGCAAGGACCGTGATGTGCATGGGCCGATCCTGCCACCCCGCACGGGTGAAGATCGCCGCGGAGGCCATAGGCTCCCGAAGGTGACCGAGGACTCAGCACCGAACGCTCGTGAAGTTGCTCGCGCGTTGACGCGCGCCGCCCGAGGTGTGGCCCTCGATCTCGACGAGGCCACCGCGCTGCTCCACGCCCGAGGTGACGACCTCGACACTCTCTTGGAGTTGGCGAGCGCGGTGCGCGACCGCGGGCTCGAAGGCGCGGGGCGCGCGGGCATCGTCACCTACAGCCGCAAGGTCTTCATCCCGCTGACGCGCCTGTGTCGCGATAGTTGCCACTACTGCACGTTCGCGACCGATCCGGCGTCTCTGCGTCGCGAAGGCCATGACATGTTCCTGAGCCCCGACGAGGTGCTCACTATCGCGCGCGCAGGTGCGGCCCTGGGCTGCAAGGAGGCGCTGTTCACCTTGGGCGACGCCCCAGAGGCCCGCTGGCCCGCGGCGCGAGAGTGGCTCGACGCGAACGGCTATGACGACACCTTGTCTTATATGCGGGCCATGTCGATTCGAGTGCTGGAGGAGACGGGCCTGCTCCCGCACCTCAACCCTGGGGTGATGAGCTGGGAGGACTTCGGCCGGCTCAAGCCCGTGGCCCCGAGCATGGGGATGATGCTCGAGACCTCGGCCGTGCGCCTGTGGTCCGAGCCAGGCGGCCCCCACTTCGGCAGCCCTGACAAGGAACCTGCCGTCCGGTTGCGAGTCCTCGCCGATGCCGGACGCCAGTCGGTGCCGTTCACGACCGGCATCCTCGTGGGTATCGGCGAGACTCCGCGTGAGCGGGTCGAGGCCCTCCTCGACATCCGCCGATCGGCTCGCGAGTTCGGGCACATCCAGGAGGTGATCGTCCAGAACTTTCGGGCCAAGCCCGATACCGCGATGCGGCACGACGACGACCTACCGCTCGAGGACTATCTCGCGACGATCGCGGTGGCGCGCCTGTTGTTCGGGCCGCGGATGCGGATCCAGGCCCCGCCGAACCTGACGGATGCGCACGAGATCGCACTGCTACTCCGCGCGGGAGTCGACGATTGGGGTGGCGTCAGCCCGCTCACCCCCGACCACGTCAATCCCGAGCGCCCATGGCCACAGCTCGATGACCTCGCGCGGTTGACGGCTGATGCCGGCTTCACGCTCCGGGAGCGCCTGACCGCTCACCCCGAGTACGTCCTGCGTGCCGACCCCTGGCTCGATCCCCGGGTCCGCCCCCATGTCAGCACACTCGCCGGTCCCGATGGCCTCGCGATCGAGGGCCAGATCCCGGTAGGAACTGCCTGGCAGGAGCCCGACACCGGGTACGACGCGTTCGCCAGCGCCCATTCGGGTGGTCGGGTCGACCTTCACGAGAGCGTCGACACCGAGGGTCGCACGGGTGATCGTCGTGGCGACTTCGACGAGGTCTATGGAGACTGGCAGGCCGTCGACGACCACGCGCGCGCGATCGCAGCGGGTATCGAGGGCGCCGCAGGCGCGCCGGTCGCCCGCCTGGATGCCGATCTGCGCGCTGGATTGGCCATGGCGGCCGACGACCCCGCAGCACTAGCTCGGCCCGAGAACGCCGATCTGGCGCTCGCGTTGATGTCCTGTGATGGCCCCGCGCTCGAGGCCCTCACGCGTATCGCCGACGACGTGCGGCGGGATGTGGTCGGCGACGATGTCACCTTCGTGGTCAACCGCAACATCAACTTCACGAATGTCTGCTACACGGGGTGCCGGTTCTGCGCCTTCGCGCAGCGCCGCACCGACGCCGACGCCTTCACCTTGTCGCTGACAGAGGTGGGGGATCGCGTCGCGGAAGCCTGGGACGTCGGCTCCACCGAGGTCTGCATGCAGGGTGGGATCCACCCCGATCTGCCCGGCACGGCCTACTTCGATCTCGCCCGCGAGGTGAAGCGCCGCGCGCCCGAGATCCACCTCCACGCCTTCTCGCCGATGGAGGTCGTCAACGGCGCGACTCGATCAGGTGTGTCGATTCGCGAATGGCTTACGGAGGCAAAGGCTTCCGGGCTCGACACCATTCCAGGCACTGCAGCGGAGATTCTTGACGACGACGTCCGCTGGGTCCTCACCAAGGGCAAGCTCCCAACGGCGTCGTGGATCGAGGTCGTGACGACGGCCCACGATCTGGGGATTCGCTCAAGTTCGACGATGATGTACGGCCACGTCGACGCACCGGTCCACTGGGTTGCGCACTTGGCGCTGCTGCGTTCGATCCAGGAGCGCACGGGCGGGTTTACCGAGTTCGTCGGTCTGCCGTTCATCCATCACAACGCCCCCGTCTATCTCGCGGGCGTGGCCCGTGCTGGCTCTACCTCGCGTGATGATCGTGCGGTCAACGCCATGGCGCGCCTGATGCTTCACGGTGCGATCGACAACATTCAGTGCTCGTGGGTCAAGCTCGGGCCCGAGGGCGTCGAGGCGCTGCTGCGCGGTGGCGCGAACGACTTGGGCGGCACCCTGATGGAGGAGACCATCAGCCGTATGGCGGGCTCGCAGAACGGTTCACGCAAGAGTGTGGCTGACCTCGAGCACATGGCGGCGACCGCCGGCCGGCCCGCTCGTCAGCGTACGACGACGTACGGGGTGGTTGACGACGAGCGGCTCGCTGCGGCACGCCGCACGATCCTGGAGCTTCTTCCAGTGGTGCCCGTCGGCGCCTGATGGCGGTGGCCCTCGGGCCCAATCGGGTCAACCGGGTTGACGTGGGAGCACTTACACCCGTGTAATTCACCTTGTAGCCAGCGCGATCTGCGTTGGATGCCATGTCAGGCCCCGGGGGTAGAGCACGCTCGGAGCCGAGGTCGAGGAGGTACCGCGGTGTCTCAGCCCACCGTTCTGCCGATGGCCGACGCAGTGGAGCTTGGTTGGCAGGAGCGCGCACTGTGCGCCCAGACCGATCCCGAGGCGTTCTTCCCTGAAAAGGGCGGCTCGACCCGTGAGGCCAAGCGCGTGTGCACCACATGTGATGTCCGTGTCGAGTGTTTGGAATACGCACTTGGTCACGATGAACGCTTCGGCATTTGGGGCGGTCTGTCCGAGCGCGAACGGCGACGCCTGAAGAAGGCCGCGGGCTGATCCACCGCCTGATCCGTGCATCCCCCCCGGAACGCCGCGTGGTGGCTCTCAGCAGATCGCGTAAGGTGCAGGCGCCATGGCTTCTGACGATGCGCGGGTCGATGACCTCGAGACCATCACCGAGGATCTCGATGCCCATTTCTTCGCAGAAGACCTCGACGAGTTCGCTCTGCGCGAGCACGTTGTCACCACTGTCCTCGTGTCTCACGACGGTGCCCGCTGGTTGCCCGCTGTCCTGACTGCACTCTCACGATCGACCCTTCGCCCCGATTGGGTGATCGGTGTCGACACCGGAAGCGTCGACGACACTCAGGTCCTCATGCGCGCTGCCGCGGACACAGGGCTCATCGACCTGCTCGTCGAGCTTCCCCGTGACACTGGCTTCGGAACTGCAGTGGCGCGCGGCATCGAGGCCGAGGGTGAGCTGCTCGCCGACGGTTCTCATGGCCCGCACGAGCCCCCGCGCTATGGCGCCCACGAACTCGTCGCCACCGTCGAGGATCCCGCTGATCTCCTCGACGCTCCTGTCGCGTGGATCTGGCTGCTTCACGACGATTCCGCCCCAGATCCTGCGGCGCTCGCCTCACTGCTGTTGGCTGCGGACCGTGACCACACGGTCGAGATCCTGGGATCGAAGCTGCGGGGCTGGCGCAACGAGTCGATGCTCGTCGAATGTGGTGTCACCGTGGCTCGTTCCGGGAACCGGGTCACCGGTCTCGAACGCCGCGAACTCGACCAGGGCCAGCACGACGGGGTCCGCGATGTTCTGGCCGTCAGCACTGCGGGCATGCTCGTGCGCCGGGACGTCTGGGATGCCCTCGGTGGATTTGATCCGGCGCTGCCGATGTTCCGCGACGACATCGACTTCTGCTGGCGTGCCAGGCGGGCGGGGTACCGCGTCGTCGTAGCCACCGATGCCGTCGTGCACCACCGCGAGGCCGCCACCCACTCGCGTCGCGTTGTGGATGCAGGATCGCCCAAGCACCCTGAGCGTCCCCGCAGACTCGATCGCTCGGCCGCCATCCACCTGATGCGCGCACATTCCTCGGGTCTGCGTCGACCCTTCGTCACGACCCGACTCCTCGTCGGCACGATCGTTCGAGCGATCGGCCTGCTCTTGGGCAAGGCTCCCGATCAGGCGCGCGATGAGTGGGGTGCCTTCCGTGACGCCGTCCGCGACCGAGCGGCTCTGCGGTCCTCGCGGGCGCGCGTCGACTCAGCGGGACGTGGGCCCGCGTCGGTGTCGGACTCCGACGTCCGCACCTTGCTGGCTCACCGCGGGGTGCAGGCCCGGCACGCACTGGAATCGGTGGCCGACCTTGTCGCCGGACGCGACTCCGTTGAGGTCAGGCGCTCAGTTCTGGACTCCACGCCGGATGATCCTTCTGCGTGGCTCGGTGACGATCATCATGTCTCACGGCTTCGGCGATGGGCCGCCCAACCGGCGACCCTGCTCGTGTGCGGTCTGGTCCTGGTTGCTCTCATTGGCGCTCGCTCACTTCTGGGCGCTGGCGAGTTGCTCGGGGGTGCACTCGTGCCTGCCCCGGCGGGCGCGGCGGACCTCTGGGCGGCGTACACCAGTGCCTGGCACGAGGTCGGGGCGGGATCGGCCGCGGATGCCCCCGCGTGGCTCATCCCCCTGGCACTCCTCGCGGCCCTCCTGCGCGGATCGGCATCCTCGGCGGTGGACGTCCTCCTCCTTCTCCTCGTCCCGATGGCAGGGCTCACCTCCTACCTCGCGCTGCGCGGTGTCGTCGTAGTCCGATGGGCTCGTATCTGGGCCGCCGTCACCTATGCGACATTGCCCGCCGTCACCGGCGCGATCTCAGGCGGACGTATCGGCACGGCGGCCGCGATAGTGCTACTGCCATGGCTGGCACGATCGTGCGCACGGCTGGTCGGCATCGGTCGGGCACCGACCTGGCGACGGGTTTTTGGCACGTCCCTGTTGCTCGCCGTCGTGGCGTCCTTCACCCCGGTCCTCTGGTTGGCTGCTGCATTGCTCGCGCTCATCGCCAGCGTGACCTATGTTCGTGACGCGAAGGGCCGCGTCCGTCTCCTGCTGACGGTTCTGGTTCCCGTGGCACTGCTCATGCCCTGGAGCCTGCGGATCATCCGCGAGCCCGCACTTCTCTGGCTCGAGCCCGGGCTCACCGGCCCTACCGATGCGCACTTGACGGCACTTGACGTCGCCCTGCTGCGACCCGGTGGAGTGGGGTCGACCCCACTCTGGCTCGGCTTCGGGATCGTGCTGGCAGGACTTGTCGCCCTCGCCGTGCCCGGCCGGCGACGACCGGTGGCCGCCGCGTGGGTCGTGGGCCTGTGCGGCCTGATGATCGGAGTTGTCGAGTCGGTCCTGCGCGTCACGGTGTCGGCGATCCCCGACCCCGTCGCACCGTGGCCGGGGGTGGCCACCGCGCTGTGGGGCGGCGCCCTCATCCTCGCGGCCACGCTCACGATGGACCGCTTGCCGCGCTTGCTCGCGATCTCGAACTTCACCTGGCGTCAGCCCGCCGCTGGCATGCTTCTGATCCTGCTGGCGCTGGCGCCCCTGGGATCCCTCGCGCTGGTGGTGATCGGTATCGACGGACCGCTGACTCGAGGCTCGAGGGATGTGCTCCCGGCTTTCGTGGCCGCCGATATGCGCGGGCTGCAGCGCCCCCGTGCCTTGGTGCTGAGCAGGCTCACCGACCACAGGCTGGCCTATGACCTCCTGTCGGCGCCGGAGCCCGCGTTGGGCGACCTCGACGTGGCAGGGCCGCAGTGGGTCACCACCGAGATCGATCTGCTCGTCGCGCGCCTTGCCGGGGGAGTCGGTGCTGACGAGATCACGATGCTCGCCGCCCATGGGATCCGCTACGTCGTCCTGACACGTGTCGACGTCGGTGGCGAGGGCGACCCCCTGGTCGACACCCTCGATGGCCAGCGCGGTGTGCGTCGGCTTGCCTCTCGTGGGGGCGACGCGGTCTGGCAGTTGTCTCCGGTCTCTAGCCGCGCCCAGGTGAGCGCGAGTGCCAGCGTTGGTCGTGGGTCGGCCCCGGTGCGGATGGCCGTCGAGGAGCCACGGGTCACTACCTCGATTGACACCACGGTGACAGCGGGGCCTGCGGGCCGGCGGCTGATCTTGGCCGAGGCCTCCAACGGCCGTTGGCTCTGGAGCATCAATGGGATATCCGTGACACCTCAGGCCGGCGTTGGGGTCGAATCCGAGGGCGGGGTCGAGGGTGGCCTCGATCCTTCGGTGCAGCATGTCGCACTTCCCGACGAGAGCGCCCGCGTTGTTGTGACGTTCGATGGCACCTCCCGCCGCCGCTGGCTGTGGGCGCAGGCGGCGGTCATCATCGGTGTCGTGATCTTGGCGCTTCCGTCGCGGAGGCGGGAGATCGACGACGATGCCGACGAGGTTCCCGAGTCCGGCGCCGAACGCGAGCCTGTTGTGGGGAACCCGTCGCCGCCGATTGAGGTGGTCCAGCCATGACCGACGTCGCCCCCGCCGAGAACCCGCGCCCGATGGCGTTCTCATCCGCGCGCCCTGTCCGTGGGCGTGCCGGCCGCCTCGTCACGCGTCCCTTTGTCGCGGCCCTGTGCGCACTACTGGCGGCCGGCCTCCTCGTGGCCGGTGGTCTCCTGCTGGCACCTGTCCCGGTCAGTGTGATGGCGTCTGCGAGCCAGGAGCCGATCGGTTCCACCGAGCTGGTCTGTCCTGTCACCACGGCGACCGTGGACCGGACGTCGAGGGTGGTCGCGGGCGTCGCGCCCGTGGCATCGGTCACCGGGGGCATCGCGACCTTGGCTGACCTCGTGCGAGGGGCTCTCCCCACCCGCCCGGTGTCAATCGCGGCTGCGGGTGACACGGCTTCGCGCGTGGTGCTGGCCAAGTCCGGTCCGCCGGTGTTCGCTCGGGCTACCGGGTCGTTCGCGATTGGGCTCGGGGCCGATCAGGTCACACTCTCGCGCCGAGGAAGTTCCCGTGGTCTCGCGGCCGCCCCCTGCGGCCGCCCGATCACCGATGGCTGGCTTGTCGGCGCAGGCTCGACTCTGGGACGTGTCACCACGGTGATGCTGGTGAACGTCGATGACCAGCCAGCCCAGGTCGACCTTCGGGTCTACGGCCTGGCCGGCGAGGTGGTGGCTCCGGGCGGGTCGGGCATCCTCGTCCGCGGGTCCTCGCGGAGCCTGGTGCGGCTGGACGCGCTCGCGCCCGACCAGGTGATCACCGCGATCCATGTCATCGCGCGTTCCGGCCGAGTTGCGATCACCGCCCTCGACAGCACGACACTGGGGCTCGTCCCACGTGGGATGTCATTGCTACCCACGACCTCACTCGGCACCTCGCTGGTGATCCCGCTCATCCCAGAGGGGGTCGACTACGCCCGGCTCGACCTGCTCTCGCCTGACCTCGATACCACCGTGTCCGTGCAGTTGTTGACCCCGGACGGCCTGATCACTCCGTCGGGACTGGACCAGATCGACTTGCAGGCCGGTCACGTCAAGATGGTCCAGTTGGGAGCCTTGCTCGAGGGGCAGGCGACGGGGGTGCTCATCACCTCGACCGAGAAGGTTGTGGCGGGGGCCGAGATCCGATTCGGGACGCCCGCCACAGCTCTCGAGCACGACTCCACGGCCCCGGTGCCCGCACTTACGGGGCCGGGCATCGTCGTGGGGCTCGCGGCGGGCACCATCGCCCACACGGTGGGGCTCTCCGCGCCGGCCGCCGCCGCGACGGTCCGACTCGATCTCTATGTCGGCGGCTCGACCGAGCGCACCTGGAGCCGAACCGTGACAGTCCCGGCTGGATCGGTCCTCCCGGTTGCGATCCCGGTGAGGAGTTCGTCGCCGACCTCGATCCTGGTCGTCACTCCCGTGTCGGGTGGTCCGGTGTATGCGGCCCGTGAGCTTCTCGAGCCCAATCTTCGGGGCCCGCTCGTGGCCCTTTCCCCGATCTACCCGATCCGGACCACCACGCTCGTTCCGGCTGTCGTCTCGCTCCCGGGTTCCTCGGTCCGCTGACCTGATCGGATCGGTGGGCGAACCTAGGCTTCGTCGCTGCGCTGGTCGTAGGACGGATCGATCTCCCCAGCGCTCGTGCCCAACACCTCCGCGAGATGTTCGGCGACGAGATCGCGGATGAGATTGACAAGTGAAGTGTGCTCGGGAGCCCTGAACTCGACGGGGCGCCGGTAGAGCACGAGTGTGGCGATCCGCCCTGATCTGTCGGTCCGGTGCTCGGCAAGCATCACCTCATCAGGCGGAGCATCGCGCGGGTCGGGAACGTCGCGGACTTCCACCTCGACAGCCGTGAGCCGCGAACCCCATCGGGGCTCAAGTCGATCGACCGCGTCGACGACCAGATCGCCAAACCGCTCCGCGCGAGGCACGGTCGCGGGGGAGGTGGGAGGGGCCAGCGGGCCGCGGAGTCCGCGTCCGTGGCGGTCGCGCCGCACGGAGGGCTGTCCCTGGGTTTCTCCCACTCGTCAAGACTAGGTCGCCGAGCTCTCAGCGCGACCTACGCCTCCAGGGTTTGACGGCGTGCCGGTCACGTCCGGCGTCGGTCCGCGGCCTTAGTGTCGGCCACGTGAGCCCCGTGCGTCGATGTTCCAAGCCCTCCTGCCCCCGTGCAGCCGTGGCGACGCTGACCTATGTCTATGCCGACCAGACCGCAGTTCTCGGGCCACTTGCCACGTACGCGGAACCTCACTGCTACGACCTGTGCGCGCCCCACTACGAGCGCATGACCGCCCCGCGAGGCTGGGAAGTCGTGCGACTGCAGCCCGATCCCGATGCGCTGCGGCCCTCGAGCGACGACCTTGAGGCGCTGGCCGACGCGGTACGGGAGGCTGCGCGGCCTCGGGTTCCGGTCAGGGTGCCGACACCGGTCGTTGAGTTGGGCCGCCGCGGCCACCTGCGCGTGCTGCGGAGTGACGCGGACGTCTGATCGTCTCGCCAACCGCCCGCTCGCACCGGTGATAGTGATCACGCTGTGTAGCTCCAAGATTGCTCAAAGTAGTCACTTGAGATTACTTACGTCCCATCAGTCACACTGGACCTTCCCATCACACGGAATCAGCCGTATCGTTCCCCGTGCGAACCCCGAGAGAGGATCACCTCATGGCCCGAAGTGCTCAGACGGCGACGAGTGCTCCCGAGGCGCTCGGATCGCTTACCCAGCCAGGAGCCCGCGTCGGCATCCAGTGCCGGATGTGTCAGTCCGAGCGCGTGACCCGCATCTCGATGGAGCTCGCCGACGGTAGCGAGGTCCAGTTCACCAATTGCCTCGAGTGCGAGAACCGCACCTGGGAGGCTGGCGATGAGTTGCTCTCGGTCGACCACGTGCTCTCGCGGGCCAAGCGCAAGCTCTGATCTGCTCCAGCGCCGCCGCATAACCTCAGCCGATCACCCGGCCGCGTCGCTGCGCCGACCACGAAGGGTAGGGTCGTCCGCGTGCTTGACCACGCGCTCCTCGACCGCCTCATCAAGGCCTATGACGTCCGTGGCATCGTGCCCGACGATCTTGACACCGATATTGCACGCCTGGTCGGTGCGGCTTTCGTTCGCGTCGTAGGTGCCTCACGTGCCGATGGTGGTCCCGGCACCGTCGTAGTTGGCCGCGACATGCGCCCATCGGGCCCTGACCTCGTGGCGGCATTCGCCGAGGGCGTGACCTCGCAGGGGTGCGACATCCTCGAGATCGGCCTGGCCTCGACCGATCAGCTCTACTTCGCCGCCGGGTCCATGGGGCTCCCCGGCGCCATGTTCACCGCGAGTCACAACCCCGCGCAGTACAACGGGATCAAGCTGTGTCGGGTCGGCGCCTCACCCGTCGGGCAGGACACCGGACTCAGCGAGATCAAGGCGTTGATCGGTCAGTGGTCGGTCTCGGGTGTCCCGGCCTGTGACCTGCCCGTCGGCACGATTGCCGAGCGCGATGTCCTCACCGAGTACGCGGCGTTCCTCAACGCGCTGGTCCCGCTCGCGGGCAGCCGTCACCTCAACGTCGTGGTCGACGCGGGCAACGGGATGGGTGGGCACACGGTTCCCGCGGTCCTGGTCGGTCTTCCGCTGAGTGTGTCCCCACTCTTCTTTGAGCTCGACGGCACCTTCCCGAACCATGAGGCCAATCCCATCGAGCCGGAGAACCTTCGTGACCTCCAGCGCGCGGTGCTCGACCAGGGTGCCGACATCGGCCTGGCTTTCGACGGTGACGCGGATCGGTGCTTCGTCGTGGACGAGCGAGGCGGGATCGTCGACCCATCCACCCTCACCGCGCTGATCGCCGTTCGCGAGCTCGCGAAGGATCCCGGTTCCTCGATCATCCACAACCTGATCACGAGTGCGGCCGTCCCCGAGATTGTCCGCGAGCACGGTGGGGTGCCCATCCGAACGCGTGTTGGCCACTCCTTCATCAAGGCCCGGATGGCCGAGACGGGCGCGGTCTTCGGAGGTGAGCACTCGGGTCACTTCTACTTCCGTGACTTCTGGCGGGCCGACTCCGGGATGCTCGCTGCACTGCACGTTCTCGCGGCCCTGGGGGAGACGCCCGAGGGCACCACCCTCTCGAGCTTGCTCGCCGACTACACCCGCTATGTCTCGTCCGGGGAGATCAATACGACCGTGGCCGACCAGTCTGCGGCAATCGAGCGGATCAGGTCGGAATTTGGCACTCGTCCGGGGATCGAGTTCGACGATCTCGATGGCCTCACTGTCGCGGGCATCAGCGCATCGGGTGCCCGATGGTGGTTCAACGTCCGGGCCAGCAACACCGAGCCGCTGTTGAGGCTCAATGTCGAGGGCGCCGACTCCGCGCTCATGGAGGCCGTCCGTGACGAAGCCCTTGCCCTGATCCGAGGAGTGTCGTGATGGGTGAGCTGGACCCGGTCATGCTTGAGCTTCTTGCGTGTCCCTGTGAGCAGCATGCCCCCGTTCGGGCCGAGGGTGACCCCGCGCGAGTGATCGTGTGCACCCGCTGCCTGACAACTTTCCCTGTGCGAGAAGGAATCCCCGTGATGCTCCTCGATGACGCCACTCCGGGTCCGCGCGGCATCGGCGTCGAGATCGGCCGGTGAGGACGTTGAATTTCGCTGACGACCCTCAGTTTGACCACGTTGACGCGCTGACCGCCGCCGACCCTGGCGGCATGCTGCGCGCGACCGCCGACTCTGGCGCACAGATCCGCCGCGCACTCGCGGCAATCGAAGCCGACGCTCTCGGCCTGGTCGCCGCCGAAGGTCGTCCTCGTGCGGTGATCGTCGCGGGTATGGGCGGGTCGGGCATCAGCGGTGATGTGCTCGCGGCCGTGTGCGGCGCCGGGTGCCCTGTGGCCCTGTCGACCTTGCGTGGCTACACACTCCCGGGCTGGGTCGGTCCCCTCGACCTCGTCATCGCGGTCTCGTGCTCGGGTCGCACCGAGGAGACCTTGGCCATCGCGGCAGAAGCAGCCCGACGAGGTGCGCGCCTCGTCGGTGTCGGCACAGCAGGATCTCCGCTTCACGATGTGGTTGCGGCCGCACCCCGTGCTGTGTTCTTCGCAGTCGACGCCGAGGGCCTGATGCCGCGAGCATCCCTGTGGCTGCTGGCCACCCCGGTGCTCCTGATTGCCGACGCACTGGGACTCGCCTCTGTGCCCCGCAGTGCTCTCGAACGCGCCGCGGACATCCTCGATGAGACCTCGGTCGAGTGCGGGCCCGTCAGGCCCATGCCCGACAACCGTGCCAAGCTGCTCGGCGCCTCGCTCGCGTACTCTCTGCCGATGGTCTGGGGCACCACGCCGATCGGCGCGGTGGCGGCCTACCGCATGGCGTGCCAGCTCAACGAGAACGCCAAACTCCCCGTGGTGTCCGGCGCATTTCCCGAGGTCAACCACAATCAGGTGGTGGCGCTCGACGGTGCATTCGTCGGCGGCGACAACCATGACATCTTCCACGACAGTGTCAACGACGGCCCAGGGCCGATGACGCTTCGTCTGGTCCTTCTCCGCGATGTCGAGGAGCACGTCAAAGAGGCGCAGCGTGCTGACATTTCGCAGGATCTCGCCGAACGTCGCGGAATCCCCGTCGACGTCGTGAGTGCGATCGAGGGCCATCCCGTCGTCCGACTGGCCTCACTGATCGGGCTCGTCGACTGGGCCAGCATTTACGCAGCGATTGCGCTGGGTATCGACCCCACTCCCATCGGTCCGATCAACGAACTGAAGGCGCGGCTCAGATGAGTGTCGAAGGCGGCACGAGGGCGATCGTCGCGGCTCTCCTGGCCAATACCTGCATCGCCATCACGAAATTCGGAGCGTTCGCCCTCACGGGCTCGACCTCCATGCTGTCCGAGGCCGTTCACTCGGTTGCCGACTCCGGCAACCAGTTGTTGTTGCTGCTGGGGGGACGTCGATCCCGACGAGTCGCCGACGACCACCATCAGTTCGGCTACGGCCGGGTTCGCTACGTGTACGCCTTCGTCGTCTCGATCGTGCTGTTCTGCGTGGGTGGGCTCTTCAGCGTGTACGAGGGCTGGCACAAGGTGAGCGCGCCCGAGTCGGTGTCCAATCCCACGGTCGCCTTCGGTGTCCTTGGTATCGCGATCGTGCTCGAGGCTTTCTCCTTCCGCACAGCACTCATCGAGGCGAATCGCAGCCGCGGCCGAACCTCGTTGGTTCGCTTCGTGCGAGATGCCCGTCAGCCTGAGCTCCCGGTCATCCTTCTCGAGGACGCGGGCGCGCTGGTCGGCCTCGTCCTGGCGTTCCTTGGCGTCACTCTTGCGGTGATCACAGGCGACGGACGATGGGATGGCGTCGGAGCGCTGGCCATTGGCTGCCTCCTCCTGATGATCGCGGTGCTCCTCGCCATCGAGATGTCCTCGATGCTGGTCGGCGAGAGTGCCGTGCCCGAGCAGACGGCGGCCATTGCGGCCGCACTCGAGGCGGAGCCCTTGGTGCGCCGGGTCATCCACCTGCGCACGTTGCACACCGGTCCTGAGGAGATCCTGGTGGCCGCGAAGATCGCGGTGGAGCACGCCGACACTGCCGACGACATCGCGAGGGCCATCGATGCGGCGGAGATCCGGGTGCGCGAAGCAGTGCCCGAGGTCCGCTGGATCTACCTCGAGCCCGACATCGACCGCGGCGCGGGGTCGCCGACCACCACTGGGTGATGGCACAATGGGCTCTGCCCAGCGGTGCCGACACCCGCATGAGCCGCAGACGAACCAACGAGGCCTCGTGCCGTTCGTCTCGCCCCGCCCGGGTCCCGGGCGTCAGAACGGAGTCCACCGATGACCGCTAGTACGCCTGACTTCAAGGTGGCCGACCTCTCGCTCGCCGAGTTCGGTCGCAATGAGATCCGCCTTGCCGAGCACGAGATGCCCGGCCTCATGGCCATGCGCCACGAGTTCGGGACAACCAAGCCGCTGACCGGGGCACGAATTACCGGGTCGCTGCACATGACGGTGCAGACCGCCGTGTTGATTGAGACCCTCACCGATCTCGGCGCGGAGGTGCGCTGGGCCTCGTGCAACATCTTCTCCACCCAGGACCACGCCGCCGCGGCGATCGCGGTGGGCCCCCACGGCACGGTGGAGTCTCCGGCCGGTGTGCCGGTCTACGCCTGGAAGGGCGAGTCGCTCGAGGAGTACTGGTGGTGCACCGAGCAGGTGCTGCGCTGGCCCGATGGTGGCGGTCCCAACATGATCCTTGACGACGGCGGCGACGCCACGCTGCTCGTGCACAAGGGCCGCGAGTTCGAACTCGCGGGCGCGGTGCCCTCGGACGACCCGTCCGACTCCGAGGAGTACGCGGTCATCCTGGATCTGCTGAGGCGCTCACTCACCGAGGACACCACGCGCTGGACCTTGATCGCTGAGGGGATCGTGGGCGTCACAGAGGAGACCACCACCGGCGTCCACCGTCTCTATGAGATGGCCAAGGTCGGAGCTCTGCTCTTCCCCGCGATCAATGTCAACGACTCGGTCACCAAGAGCAAGTTCGACAACAAGTACGGCTGCCGCCACTCCCTCATCGATGGGATCAACCGCGCTACGGATGTGCTCATCGGCGGAAAGGTCGCGGTCGTCTGCGGCTACGGCGACGTCGGCAAGGGCTCCGCGGAATCCCTGCGCGGTCAGGGCGCTCGTGTGATCGTCACCGAGATCGACCCGATCTGTGCGCTGCAGGCGGCGATGGACGGCTACGAGGTGTCACGTCTCGACGATGTGATCGGTCGCGCCGACATCATCATCAGTGCCACGGGCTGCTACGACGTCGTCACCGTAGACCACATGCTGCGGATGAAACACCAAGCGATCCTGGGCAATATCGGCCACTTCGACAATGAAATCGACATGGCCGGGCTCGCGGCTCTTCCCGGAGTGCAGCGCGTCACCATCAAGCCCCAGGTCGACGAGTGGCGCTTCCCGGACGGGCACACCGTCATCGTCCTGTCGGAGGGGCGTCTGCTCAACCTCGGGAATGCGACCGGCCACCCGTCGTTCGTGATGAGCAACTCCTTCACCAACCAGGTGCTCGCGCAGATCGAACTGTTCACCAAGCCCGACGAGTACCCCGTGGGTGTCTACACGCTGCCCAAGCACCTCGACGAGAAGGTGGCGCGCCTGCACCTCGATGCTCTCGGGGTTGGTCTCACCGAGCTCACCAAGAAGCAGGCCGAGTACCTCGGGGTCGATGTCGCCGGCCCGTTCAAGGCCGATCACTACCGCTACTGACCGATCCCTTCCCGCACGATCCTCTCCGGCGTAGGGAGAACCAGGCCGTCGTGGCTGATCACCCCGTAGTGGCAGGGGCGCCCTACCCGGGCGCCCCTGCCACCTACGCCCAGGCGCGGCTGGCGGGCGTCGAGTTGCGTCCCTCCCGATGGGGCATGGCCGACATCGCCATATCCATCGTGTTGGCGTTGTTTGTCCCGATCCTGATGCTGAGCCTGGTGGTGGCGGCGGGGGCGCCGTTGAAGGGGTCGGCCGTGCTGCTTGGTAGCGCGGTCCTTCCGTGGCTGGGATTTGGGCTGTGGCCCTGGTTCACCACCCGGCTCCAGGGCAATGGCGCCCGGATCGATCTGGGGTTTTCGATCGAGTGGATCGACCTCGCGTGGGGGCTCGCAGGTGGTATCGCCTGCTTCGTGCTCGGCACGCTCGCGGCGATGGCGACCTCGTACTTCTTCGGTGAATTCGACTCCGCGGCCGGTGCGGCGGTTCTCGGCGCCGATGTGCCCCGTGTGGTGGTGGTGATCTTCGCGATCGCGGCACTGGTGGGGGCCCCGGTCTTCGAGGAGCTGTGTTTCCGGGGCCTGGCATTCGCGGCCATCGCGCGGTGGGCGGACCGCCATGGTCTGCGCGCGGTGCCGTGGGCCACCGTGGGCGCTGCGGTCCTGTTCAGCCTGATGCACCTCGAACCCGTCCGACTCCCGGTACTTCTCACCATCGGATTGGTGCTCTCACTCCTGCGCGCTCGGACCGGTCGCGTGGGGGCCGGCATCATCGCCCACGCGTTCAACAACCTGTGGGGCGTCATCGGCATCCTCACCGTCACCGCATGACGGCCGCTGATGATGTGATCGCCCTGCGAGGTCGTACGCTGGGCATCCTTCCGAGCCAGGGGGATGCCCAGTGACCGCGACGACCCTCCATGCTCGCGCATCTCCACGCTCACCTGCCCGAACCTGGGTCCATCTCCCGGGTCTCGATGGAGTGCGTGCCATCGCGATCGTGGCCGTGCTGCTTTTTCACGCTGATCCCACCTGGCTGCCAGGTGGGTTCTTGGGCGTCGACATCTTCTTCACCCTCTCGGGCTTCCTGATCACCTCGCTGCTGATCTCCGAGCTTCATGCCCGTGGTTGGCTCAGGTTCGCCCGCTTCTACCAGCATCGCGCGCGCCGACTGCTGCCCGCACTCTTTCTGGTGCTCATCATCACCGCGCTGCTGGCCACCTGGCTCGCCCAGGATGCGGCGGCTCTCATCGGCGGGGATGCGCTGGCAGCATTGGCCTACGTCGCGAACTGGTGGTACATCGGCCAAGGCGTGTCGTACTTCGACGCGACGGGCCGGCCGCCTTTGCTCGAGCACCTCTGGTCGCTCTCGGTTGAGGAGCAGTTCTACCTGCTGTGGCCGATGCTGCTCTACGGCTTGTGGCGCCTGGGGGGTATCCGCGGGATTCGTATCGGCGCCATCGTCGGGGCAGTGGCCTCCACGTTGGCGATGGGAATCATCGCGGTGCGCTCGGGTATGCCCGAGTCGGCGGATGCTGGCCGCGTCTACTTCGGCACTGACACCCATGCGATGACCTTGCTCGTCGGCGCCGCACTCGCCGCGGGGTGGTCACCGGCGCGTCGTGCGGGAGCGCTCACCGCGCTCCGGCGCAGGGTGGTTACCGCGGTCGGCACGGTCGCGATTGGTGCTCTCTTTGCCACGCTCTGGTTAACCGATCCGACCTCGAACTGGCTCTTCCGCGGGGGATTCCTCGTCGTCGCTGTTGTCACTGCCGTGGTGGTGTGGGCGGCCGCTACGTCCCGTTCGATGTTCTCCCGGGCGCTGTCGGTCGCGCCCCTGCGCTATTTGGGTGAGCGCTCGTATGGGCTCTACCTGTGGCATTGGCCGATCTTCATGGTGCTGCGTCCCGGCGTCGACCTCGAGGTCGAGGGATGGCCTGTGCAGGTCCTGCGCCTGGCAATAACCTTCGCAGCGGCGGAGTTGTCCTACCGCTACCTGGAGATGCCCATTCGCCGCGGAATCCTGGGACGAGCGTGGAAGCGTTGGCGTGCGGCGGGAGCCGCCGCGACCATCGGCCGGGCTGCTATTGCAGTGGTCACCACCTGCGGTGTGCTCGTGGCGCTCGGGTTCGGGCTCGGGTTTGGTGCATCCCAGGAGTCCACTGTCGAGCAGGCACTCAACGGTGTCACGGCAGTGGGCGACGACCCTCTCACCCCTGGCCCGTCGGCGGAACCGACCCTGGCGCCGTCGGCGTCCCCCACGCCGTCGCGCTCGCAGTCCGGGTCTCCGTCGGCCAAGCCGTCGACCAAGCCGACCGCCAACCCGACGACCAATCCGACGGGCAATACCTTCGGCCTGCACGTGCCTGTGGTCGTGCCCGCCGGTGCGGACGCATTCGCCTTGCCGGCCACGGCGATTGGCGACTCCGTGATGCTCGCGGCGAGGGCCGCCCTCACCGACCTGTTCGCCACGGTCACGGTCGATGCGCAGATCAGCAGGCAGCCCATCGTCATCTACGACCGGATTCGCCTGCGCAAGAAGTATGGCGTTCTCGGCGACGTGGTGATCATTCACGCGGGCACCAACGGGGTCATCCACGAGGAGGACCTCTTCGCGCTCCTGAATGCCCTCAAGGATCGATCCCGCGTGGTGCTCGTGACCTGTCGTGCCCCAAGGGGGTGGATCGCCGAGTCCAACCGCGTGATCCTTGCCGCGGCCAAGGCATTCGCCGGCGGCAATGTCCGTCTCGCAGACTGGACCACCTACTCAGCCAAGCACGGAATCCGCGACTGGTTCTACAACGACGGCATCCACACCAGGCCGGCGGGCAGTGCCGCCTACGCGGCGATGATCCGTGAGGCACTGCGTCGGTAGAGCCGTGAGGCGCTCACCCGGGCTTGGGGAACCACGAGGTCGGCCGACGCGTCGCACGTGAGTGGGCTCGAAAGTGGCCCGTGGCTATGCACGGAAGGCTCCGAGCGGCGATCATGCATCCATCGGGTGACTCCATCGGCGAACCCCAGGAGAGGTGAGTGGGATCGTGACGGGTACGAGAGGGCGTGTGCTCGTCGTCGACGACGACGCGGCCTTGGCCGAGATGCTCGGCATCGTGCTGCGCAGCGAGGGTTTCGAGCCGTTCTTCTGCTTCGACGGCGACAAGGCGTTGCAGGCGTTCCGTGAGACCAAGCCCGACCTGATCCTGCTCGATCTCATGCTGCCTGGTCGCGATGGCATCGACGTATGCCGCTCAATCCGCGCTGAGTCCGGTGTCCCCATCGTGATGCTCACCGCGAAGACTGACACCATCGATATCGTCCTCGGCCTCGAGAGTGGGGCGGACGACTACGTCGTCAAGCCCTTCAAGCCCAAGGAACTCATCGCGCGTGTCCGTACGCGGCTGCGCCGCACCGACGAGCCGGGCCCGGAGAACCTCACGATCGGGGATCTGGAGATCCATGTCGCCGGCCACTCGGTCAAACGCGGTGATCAGACGATCTCGCTGACACCTCTTGAGTTCGACCTGTTGACCGCACTTGCCCGCAAGCCGTGGCAGGTATTCACGCGCGAGGTCTTGCTGGCCGAAGTGTGGGGATATCACCACGCCGCCGACACCAGGCTGGTCAATGTCCACGTGCAGCGTCTGCGGTCCAAGGTCGAGCACGACGCGGAGCGCCCCCTGATCGTGCTCACCGTCCGCGGCGTCGGCTACAAGGCGGGCCCTCCGTGACCTCTCAGCCCTTTGTGATCTCGTGAATCGGTGGTCGACCGCGCGCGAGCGCACCGCGACTGTGGTGGTGTGGCCGCTGACCCTGTGGCGCAGTTCTGTGGCGCTGCGCGTGGTGTCCACGACGCTGGTGCTGTCGTTGATGGTCGTCGGGCTCGTGGGGATCCTGCTGCTGGGTCGGATCACCTCCGGCTTGCTCGATGCGAAGGAGCGCGCCTGCGTCGTCGAGGCCGCAAGCGGAACTGCGGAGGCCCAGCGGCTCCTCGACGCGGCTGACACCGGGCCGACTACCCCCACTGCGGCGCGACTCGTCGACACTGTCGCCGCGGCGCTGGCCCAGCGGGCCGGAAGCCCTGGTCTCTACGACGTCCTCCTGCTCGCGGCCCCACCCAAACGGGGTGGCACTCCCGAACGCGGAACCAACCTTGTGGCCGAGGTCAGCGTTCCCGAGGGTCTGCGCACCGCGATCGAGGCCGACCAACGTCAGTCGTGGACCTTCACAGAGATCCGCTACCTCGATGACCGCGTGGCGCCGGGCCTGGCTGTCGGAGCCCCCCTCGCACTTCCCGGGGTTGGCCCGTATGAGCTCTACTATCTTTTCCCTCTCACGCAGGAAGCCAGCACGCTCGACCTGGTCAAACGCACCGTGTTCCTCGTGGGCGTGCTCCTCGTGCTGACCCTCGGGGGTATCGCCTATGTCGTCACTCGTCAGGTGGTCTCGCCGGTGCGCCTCGCGGCGCGCACGGCCGAGCGATTCTCCGCGGGCAATCTGACCGAGCGGATGCGGGTGCGCGGCAAGGACGATCTCGCGAGGCTCGCGACTTCGTTCAACGGGATGGCGGCCAGTCTCCAGGAGCAGATCACGAGACTGGAGAAGCTCTCACGGGTCCAGCAGCGCTTCGTCTCGGATGTCTCGCACGAGTTGCGGACACCCCTCACCACAGTACGGATGGCCGCCGATCTGCTCTATGAGTCTCGGGTGGAGTTCGATCCTGCAACGGCGAGAAGTGCTGAGCTGCTGCAGACCCAGCTCGACCGCTTCGAGTCACTT
This sequence comes from Actinomycetota bacterium, assembly GCA_009697815.1. Lineage (GTDB taxonomy): Bacteria > Actinomycetota > Actinomycetes > S36-B12 > CAIYMF01 > Longivirga. The sequence continues at coordinate 462 of WLRQ01000027.1, read as the reverse complement.
CTGTCCGACCTGCTGGAGATCAGCCGGTTTGATGCGGGCGCTGCGGTCCTCGATTCCACCCCGATCGATCTGCGCGTACTCGTGGAGCGCGTCGTCGACGCGGCATCGGTGATCGCCGCGCGCAAGGACACCGAGATCAACGTGCTGCTGCCGCCCGGGCTCTGCCTCGTCGAGGCCGATGCTCGTCGGATCGACCGGGTGCTGCGCAATCTGGTGATGAACGCGGTCGAGCACGGCGAGGGCCGTCCGATCGAGATCACGGTGGCCTCGAACGACGACGCGGTTGCCGTATCGGTTCGAGATCACGGTGTCGGGCTCAGGCCCGGCGAGTCGTCGCTTGTGTTCAATAGGTTCTGGCGAGCAGATCCTGCTCGGGCGCGCGCCACCGGTGGCACCGGGCTCGGCCTGTCCATTGCGCTCGAGGATGCGCGCCTGCATGGCGGGTGGCTGCAGGCCTGGGGT
>WLRQ01000026.1 GCA_009697815.1 Actinomycetota bacterium | reverse complement strand
GCCCCCGCATCGATCGAGGCCAACACCGCCACATCACACGGATGCGCCGGACCAACCAGACCCGCGATCACCTGCGCATCACTCAACACCCCCCACCGAGCAGAGGCCTCCTCCCACAACGGGCACCACGAATCCGGCCCACCCCACGAATCCGCCTCACCCCAGGGCGCCGGCTCACCCCAGGGCGCCGGCTCACCCCACGGATCCACCTCCACCCACGACCCATCAGGTAACTGCGGCACCCCCGCAGATCCCGGCACCCCCGTTGACTCCGGCACCCCCCACGACAGCCCGCCGTCGGGGTCGGGGTGGCTGGACATACACCCAGAGTAGAACACATGTGCGATTCACGTCAAGACCCCCACCCACCGAATTCGCTTGCAGCACAACCGAATCCGAGCACCGGACACCGCCCCGAACACAACTGTCGTCAAGGCGGCGCTTCGCGCCGAGAAGTGACGACCTCGCGATCGCTCCTCCCAAGTCCCGCCATCTCGAGGGACCCCGAGAAACGTCGAAAACCCCGGCCTGATGGTCGGGGCTTTCGACGTAAAAGGGGGGTGAGTGGGGACTAAGTAGAACGGCCGATTCGTGCGCGAAACGCCCTTCCCACTGGGGGCGGAATCCGGGACGGGAAATCCCAGAAGGCGATTCCTTCAACCCATCAACCGGACAGGCCGCCCAATATCCGGCAATATCGCTCGTACAGGACGCCCTACACGGTTCGACGCTGAACTCCGAGGAAGTGGCTCTCGCCGTCAGGGTTGAGTCCCCAGGACCAGATGACCAGGGGAGAAATCCGGATCTGCAGCCGGCCGTCGAGTGCCTCGAGGGCTGCGCTTCCACGGATCTTGATGCCTCGTGGGGTCCAGGGGTCGGTCGAGGCTAGGTCGTCGATGACGATGACCGCTCGGGGGTTGGTGGTGAGGTTGCCGTAGCGGACCGTCTTGGTGATGTCGTAGCCGCCGCTGACGATGGTGTCGCCGTCGACCCCGAAGGTGACGGCGGCATCATCGGGTGCGCCGGCGGTCGAGGCCGTGGCGATACGCGCCATCCGCTGCGATCGCAGGTAGGCGTCCTCGTGCTCGGTGAAGACGCTCACTGGGAGCCAGTGCCAGCTCGGGAGATCTCGTTGATCTCCATGTCGTCCGGCTGCGCCTTCGGGAGGTCACGGCGCAGCGGCGGCATCCCGAAGGGGGTGATGGCCACGGCGAGGAACCAGATGATCGGCCCTGCGACGGTGGGGACGTTGGCCACGATGATCCCGCTGGTCACCAGCGCGAACAGGAAGGTGAGGTCGGCGATGCCGATCACCACCACGCCGATGAGGTAGCCGGTCCACGACGCCCTGGCCCAGATCATCCACGCGACGATGACGCCGAGGACTCCGTAGCCGCCGACGTCGAGGCAGAAGTTCAGGAGCAGGTGGGACTGCGCGTTCGCGGTGAGCGCGTCGGTGGGGAACTGGAAGCCGCTCACGGGCGCGTTGGTGCCGCCGATGAGCAGCGTCCACTGGCTGGTGATGTCGCCGGTGAAGTACTCCACGGCTCCAGCGACGCCGACGTAGATGTGCAGGACGCTCCAGAGCAGGAAGAGCCCGGCGCCGATCTTGGCGGGTGTGCGGACGAGGGGGCTGACGGTTAGTGCCACGGGAACTCCTAGAGAAGGTGATGGTTACTTCTTGTGCCTGACCCCACTATCAGTAACAATTGGGGGAATGACAAGAAGGCACTTTCATCTGCCCGAGGCACACGGAGGTAACCCATGGCTCCTCGCAGCACGGACGATGTGGTGGCGGACTGTGGCGTGACGTCGACGCCGTACGGGCTGATCGCGCAATACGCGGACTCCGAGCACTGCCGCGTCGTCCGAGAGACGTTCGACCGGGTCGGTGACAAGTGGAGCCTGCTCGTGATCGTCATCCTCGGTTACGGGCCGCAGAGGTTCACCGCGTTGAAGTACGGGGTCGTCGGGATCTCCCAGCGCATGCTCACCCTCACCTTGCGCAAGCTCGAGCGCGATGGAGTCGTGCAACGCACCGTCTTCCCCGAGATCCCGCCGCGAGTCGAGTACCAGCTGACCCCGCTGGGTCAGACCCTGATCGGCCCGGTCACCGCCCTCGCGGACTGGGCCGTCGCCCACCACGACGTCATCACGACCAACCAGAACGAGTACGACACGACACACAACGACGGCGTCCAGCTCACCGAACCGCCGAGACACGTCGCTCACGCGTAGTGCCGCGCCGATGTGCCGACATCGTTCGCCTATCGCAGTCTCAGGGGGTCGAGCCGATAGACGCCGATAGAGACACAGAAGGCTGGGAACGACCGACAAGCGGTCGTTCCCAGCCTCTGCAAGGGGATCGGTGGAGAGCCAGAAAGACGTCACGAGTTCTACTTACAGAATCGCGAAGTTCTCCTTACCCCCCTGAGTGGAGGTGGCGGGAATCGAACCCGCGTCCTTCGTTGGTGATCAGGGTCTTCTCCGGGCGCAGTCTGCTGTGATTTTCTCGGCCCCGACAGTCACGCAGACAAGCTGTCGACGGGCTCAGTCACTGTGTGATTTTCCGCGCTACCCCGTGGCCGGGCGTCGCGGTAAGTCCCCTTACTGACGCCAGGAACCGGGTCGGGAACAGCCCCGGGCTGACGGACTTCAGGCTCGCTTAGGCAGCGAGGGCGAAGTCAGTGCGCGATGTATTGGCACTTATTGTTTTTGCTGGATCGTTTGCGAGATAACCAGCATCCTCGGCCCGCTTCTCCCGTCACAACAGACGAAGTCGAAACCGATCACCCCCTGTGCAGTTGTACCGCCAGTGTAGGGCCACAACGAAGGATCAGGTGTCGCGGCCCTTGAGGCGTCGGCCCATCTCGCGCGCAATGTCACGCTTGGAATCGCGCTCGGCCATGCTCGCCCGCTTGTCGTAGTTCTTCTTACCCCGGGCAAGGGCGATCTCAACCTTCGCGTAGCCGTTCTTGAAGTAGAGGGAAAGCGGCACGATGGTGAGGCCGCCCTCCTTGGTCTCTTTGATCAACTTGGCGATCTCGGTCTTATGCAAGAGCAACTTGCGGATACGACGCGGCGCGTGGTTGGTCCAGGTGCCCTGCGAGTACTCCGGGATGTGGACATTGTGGAGCCACACCTCGCCATCGTTGATCATCGCGAAGCCGTCGACGAGGGAGGCGCGCCCCGCGCGCAAGGCTTTGACCTCGGTGCCCGTGAGCGCGATCCCCGCCTCGAACACATCCTCGATCGAGTAGTCATGCCGCGCCTTCTTGTTCTGCGCGACGTACTTGGTGCCCTTCTCGCGTGCCATCTCACCCCACCTCAGCCACGCTGCGACGCATCACTTGCGGCCACGAGACCCCGGAGTACTTCCAGCGCACGCTGTTCGGCAGTCGCGGATCCCGCCCGCCCAGCGACGAGGACATCGGGTTCGATCCCTAGCCCGTCGAGAGAGCGACCCGACGGCGTGAAGTAACGCCCCACGGTGAACTCGATGGCCGACCCGTCGGATAGTGCACGCGGCTCCTGGATGCTGCCCTTACCGAATGTGTGCGACCCGACGATCACCGCCCGGTTGCGGTCCTGGAGTGCGCCGGCCACGACCTCGGCCGCACTTGCGGTGCCCTCGTCCACCAGGACGACCAGCGGCACGCTGACGTTGCCCTCGCCGATCGCGTCAAGTTGCTGGACAGGAAGCCCGCGCCGCTCATAGGACACGACCGTTCCGCCAGAAAGGAAGGCGCTCGCGACCTCGACCGCCTCAGTGAGCAACCCGCCCGGATTTCCGCGGAGATCGAGCACAACCCCGGCGGTCGCCGAAAGCCCAGCCGGATCAGCGGACGGCGCGGCCAACAGGGCCTTGCGCACCGCCGCCCCCACACCGCGCGTGAATGCGCCGACGCGAACGACCTCAACGCCACCCTTGAGTCGGGTGACGATCACGTCGTCGCTCGCGAATGCACTCCGTGTCAACGCCACGGTGAATATGGAGCCAGCACGCTCGAGTTCGAGCGTGACGGTCGTGCCCGGGTCGCCCCGGAGGACGTCGGCCACCGCGGCCAGCGATTCCGCGGCCAAAACCCGACCCGACACAGAGACCAGCCGGTCGCCCGCGGCGATCCCCGCCCCCGACGCCGGTGAGCCGGGCTGGACGCTTCCGATGAGCATCTGACCGTTCTGTGCGGCCTGCAACCACACTCCGATACCGGAGTAGTGCCCGTCGAGGCCGGCTTGGAAGGACGCGAACTCCGAGGGGCTGTAGTACGAGCTCCAGCGATCACCGAGCGCCTTGAGCATTCCCTCGACGGCAGCCTGATCGAGCTGATCGATCGACATCGGTTCTGCAGCGTCGGCCATGATCCGCGCCGCCGCCTCGTCGAGCAGTCTCGAGCTCGCTGACGAGGAGGTGAGCTCACGAGAGGGTGATCCAGCGATTCCGGTGACCACACCGATGCCAAATGCGGCGGCTACCAGGCCGACGACGAGCAGGGCTCGACGGGCCCGACGCGCTGACGGCGGTGGGGTGGACACGAGACAAGAGTCTAGATCGTGGCGGCGCTGGTGGAATCCCCCACGAGCGCGGGAGCGCCCACCCGGTGGGGTGGGGCCGTCAGCCGTTCCAGCAGGAGACTGGCCTGCGCGGGGAACCGAACCACCCCAACGGGTCGTAGGGCACGCCATTGACGTGCACCTCCCAGTGCAGGTGAGGCCCCGTAACCCAGCCCGTGGAGCCCACATTGCCGATGATCTCGCCCTGCCGGACGATGTCCCCCACGCTCACGCGCGTGCGTGACTGGTGCGCATACATGGTGGCGATCCCGTTGCCGTGGCTGATGACCGTGTGAAGGCCGTAGGGCCCGCCCCTCAATACTTCGATCACCTTGCCGTCGGCCGCAGCAAGGATCGGGGTTCCATACGCGCCGTGGATATCGACGCCCGTATGGCAGGACCGGTAGCCGTAGACCGGGTGGATTCGTGGGCCAACACGCTGCGAGACTCCTGCGCCCGGGATAGGCCACGTCAGATTGCCCGTGGGTCGCCCCGTGAATCCGCCGGGCCCGCGCTCGAGTGCACGCAATCGCGCCTGCTCGGCCTTGAGAGCGGCGTACTGCTTCTTCACTCTCTCGCGTTCGGCGTTGGCCACCGAGAGCGCGCTGGCCCGCGAGGCGACGATCGCATCCACACGAGCCTTCGCCGTGCGCGCCCTCGAGGCAGCGCGCGAAGCCGCGTTGAGGGCAGTGGTGGCGACCTTGCGCTGGGCATCAACCCTGACCCTTGCCTGTTCGGCCTGAAGACTTGCCAGCGCCAGATTCGCCTTGGCAACCTGCATGTCCACGAGCATCTTGTTCTGCGAGCGAGAGACCGCGCGGATGCCCTCGAGCTGATCGGCGAACTCCCCGGGGGTGGCGGCCGAGAGGATTGCTGCGAGCTCGACGTACGGACCCTGGGTATAGACCTGGCGCACAAGATCATCGATCTGGCCGTTCATGCCGTTGATCCGGGACTGGGCATCGCGGAGTCGCTGCTGGGCCTTCGCCGACGTGGCCGCGGCCCGGGACGCGGCGCCGGCCGCCGCGCTCGACTCGCTCCCGGCTACCTTGAGGTCGGCCGCAGCCGCAGCCGCAGCGGCTCGAGCGGGAGGAAGTCCGGTGCGTGCGGCCTCGAGAGCGGCGTTGGCCCGGGTCACCGCCTTGGAGGCCACGGCGAGGTCGTCGGTGACCTCTGCCAGTTGATGATTGATGTCAGTGGCCGCGCTGGCAGGGCCGGTGGGGCTGAGCACGGAGAGAGCGAGTGAGAGCACACCGATGACCGCCGCGGCTGCGGCAACGCGCGAGCGCGCGCGTCGGTGCGACGAACTCATGGATACCCTCCTCACTCGACGTCGGAGCCAACGGCTGTGCCTGATGCCCGATCAGCAGGACCGATCAGGGATGACCAATAGTCGACTTGATTGTGCTCGACAACTCCCCATGGACCCCGTCAGACACGCAGGTAACGGCGCAATGTGACGAAAGCCGTCACCGCAGCGAGCACGATACCCAATACCAGGAGGATCACGGCAGAACGGAGGATGGCATCCCACCCGATGAACGGGGTGATCGTGAACTGCGGGGTCAGGATGCGGTCGATCAGAATCGCCTTCACACCCACGAGGGACAACGAGGCCACCGCCGCACCGGCGGCAGCACCGATCGCGGCCTCCAGCAAGAACGGCATCTGGATATAGAAGTCGCTCGCGCCAACGAGCCGCATGATGCCCGTTTCGCGGCGCCGGTTGAACGCAGCGACCCGCATCGCGTTCGCGATCAGCAGCACGGTGACCAGGATCATCGCGCCAGCAATCAGGAGGGCGAGCTGCTGCAGGCCGCCGAGCACCTGGAAGAACTTGTCGAGCAGGCTTCGTTGGTCGACAACATTGTCGATCCCGGGCCGGCCATCGAAGGCGCTGGCGATCACGTCGTACTTCGATGGATCGGTGAGCTTGACCCGGAAGGACTCAGGCAGGGCGTCGGGACTGGCGTTCTGCGCGATCGGGGAGTTCTTGAACTGCTCCTTGAACCGCGCGTACGCCTCCTTGCTGGACTCGTAGTAGATCTCCTGCACGAGCGGCTGGAGCGACTCGAGGTCGGCTTTGATCTGGTCCTTCTGCGCCGCTGTGACAGCACCGCCCGAGCAGCTTGGGGCATCGGAGTTCTTGGTGCACATGAAGATGGAGACCTGGACCTTGTCGTACCAGAAGTCCTTCATGACATCGACCTGATCGCGCACCAGCAGTGCGCCACCGAACAGACCCAGCGACACCGCAAACGTGATCACGAGCGCGATCGTCATCGTGAGGTTTCGGCGCAGGCCGATTCCGACCTCGTTGAGAATGAGGCGAAGGCGCATGATCGGGGGGATCCTTCGGTCGGAGCGGCGGTGACGTCAGTGCTGGTGGCGCAGGTGGTGCCCGGACGTGAGTCTTCAGTCGATGTTCGGTCGATCAGCGGGCGTAGCCGTAGACCCCACGGCTCTGGTCGCGAACGAGATGGCCACCCTCGAGCTCGATGACCCTCTTGCGCATCTGGTCGACGATGGCAGCGTCGTGAGTAGCCATCACAACAGTGGTACCGGTGCGGTTGATGCGATCGAGCAGTTTCATGATCCCCACACTGGTGGCCGGATCGAGGTTGCCCGTGGGCTCATCGGCGATAAGGATCATGGGTCGGTTCACGAATGCCCGTGCGACGGCCACCCGCTGCTGCTCGCCACCGGAGAGTTCGTCCGGCATGCGGTCGTACTTGCCCTCGAGCCCGACGAGGTCGAGCACCTCGGGCACGACCTTCTTGATGTGACTGGTGGGTCGACCAATGACCTCGAGGGCGAAGGCGACGTTCTGCTGCACCGTCTTGTTGGGCAGGAGCCGGAAGTCCTGGAAGACCGTGCCCACCTGACGCCGCAACGCGGGGACTTTCCAGCGTGAGAGGTGGTTGAGATCTTTGCCGGCCACGTGGATCGAGCCACTCGTCGGGCGCTCTTCCTTCAGGCAGAGCTTGAGGAAGGTCGACTTACCCGATCCCGAGGCCCCCACGAGGAAGACGAACTCACCCTTCTCGATCTCGACCGAGACGTCGTCCAATGCAGGGCGTACCTGGTTGGCGTAGAGCTTGGTGACATCGTCGAACCGGATCACGGGCACAGGCTCCTCAGCAGCGGGCACCAGGCGCCTGCGCGCCGGGTGGGGAGGTGACGTCGAGTGTACGTGGCCTGTTGTCGGCCCCAGCCCCGCGCCGCGCCCGTTCGGCCCATTGCGCAGGCCCGATATGCCCGATCTGGGGTTGAGTGAATCTTGAGCCACCAAATACCGACTTAGGTGCGCAAAGACCCAAGAAGGCTGTCAGCCTTATCAAGTCCGGAAAACACTGCCAAACAGATCTGGTGTCACGGCCCCTGTAGCCAGCGCCAATCTGTGGATGCGGAAGTAAGGACTTCTGCACCGCCAGCGATGGCGACGCAGGGCACGACCGCACCGAACCCCCTGGTGCGTTCCACCCCTCCAGGTGGCCAAGCCCCGGGAACCCCCCGTCCCGGGGCTTCCTGGCGTCCTGAGGCAGGTCACACGCGCCTGGCGAGTTCCCCGCGAGTCAGGCCGATGTGCGACGCCAGCGGATACCCGCCTCGACGAACTCGTCGATCTCACCGTCGAGGACGGCAGTGGTGTTACCCGTCTCGACCTCGGTGCGGAGGTCCTTGACCATCTGGTACGGGTGCAGCACGTAGGACCGCATCTGGTTGCCCCAGGATCCGCTGGAGTCGCCCTTCAACGCGTTCATCCGGGCCTGCTCCTCCTGACGGGTGCGCTCGAGGAGCTTGGACTGCAGCACGAGCATCGCGCTGGCCTTGTTCTGGATCTGGGACCGCTCGTTCTGGCACGAGACCACGATGTTGGTGGGCAGGTGTGTGAGCCGGACCGCGGAATCTGTCGTGTTGACCCCTTGGCCGCCCGGGCCGCTGGAACGGAAGACGTCGACGCGGATCTCATCGTCGGGGATCTCGATGTGGTCGGTCTGCGCAACCACCGGAAGCACTTCGACGCCCGCGAACGAGGTCTGGCGGCGGCCCTGATTGTCGAAGGGTGAGATGCGCACGAGGCGGTGCGTGCCCTGTTCGACCGAGAGGATCCCGTACGCGTACGGCACCTTCACCGCAAACGTCGCGGACTTGATGCCGGCCTCTTCCGCATACGAGGTGTCGTAGACCTCGACGGGGTAGTTGTGACGCTCGCAGTAGCGGATGTACATGCGCAGCAGCATCTCCGCGAAGTCCGCTGCATCGACACCGCCCGCTTCGGCACGCACGGTGACCAACGCCTCGCGGATGTCGTACTCCCCCGAGAGCAGGGTGCGTACCTCGAGCTCGCCAATCGACTTGCCCAGTGCGGTGAGGTCGCGCTCGGCCTCGGCTCGGGAGTCGTCGTCGTCCATCTCCTGGGCCAGGTCGAACATCACCGAGACGTCGTCCAGCCGTGAGCGCAGACCCGTGACGCGGGCGATCTCACCCTGCACGAAGGACAGCCGCGAGGTGACCTCTTGTGCCTTCGCCTGGTCGTCCCAGAGGTCGGGAACGCTCGCCGCGGCCTCAAGGCGCTCGACCTCGACCCGCATGGCGGGGATGTCGAGCACCTTCTCGATGCTCGCGAGGGTGGAGTTGTGCTCCTTGAGCAGGTCGAGGGGATCGAGGATGGCCACGGCTAGAGGGTAGTCGGCTGCGAGCAGGAGCCGTGCCAGCCCGCCCGGATGGGCGCCTTCACACAACTGTGACCCGGTCAGTCCACGCTGGTGCGGGCACTCGCCTCAGCCACGACGATGACCCCCTGGCCGTTGAGGAAGGACAGGAACGGCGGCCTGGCGGTTGCCCGCGCACGGATTGTCACCGTGGCTGCGTCCACGCGCAACGCCGTGAGCCGAAAGCCCACGAGTTCGCGGACGGACGGCACAGCGGACACGTACATCCGCACCGCCGCCCGCACAGCGGGTGGGTCCAGGCGAAGGTCGCCGTGGGCACCGCCGGAGTACACGGGGGCGAGGTCGACCGCCTGGGCGCCTGCGAGCGCCGCACCGTCGACGGTCGCCTGCAATGAGCGTCGCTGCAGAAAGAGCACGCTCACATCCGTGACGACCGTGAGCAGGGCCATCACGATGACGACCACCCCGATCACCAGAGGCAGCACGGACCCGCGATCGTCGCGCTGCGGGCTTGCCGGGCGTTGGGGGATCATGGCACCGGCCGGTAACGATCAACGGGCATGGATTCCCGCCCCGTCACCGTGAGACTCGGGCCACCCGGCAGGAGCGGCAGCCCGACCTTGACCCGCACCGTCACGTCGACACGTGAGCCCGGACGCAGACACCCTCCGACACAGAGCACGTTCGGGCCTGCGCTCGATACACCCGCGTCGGCGAGAACCAGCTGGGAGGCGGCGCGCGCACGTGCGAGCGCCTGGGTCACCGTCGCTGCGGTGACGTAGGCCCGAGCCGACTCACGAGCGGCAGCGGTAGCGGCGTAGGACGCGGACTGCACGGCCATCACCGACATCACGCCGTAGAGGAGCGGGACGAGTAGGCCCACGCCGAGCACAAGCACCTCGAGTACCGCGGTGCCGGCGTCACGAACGGCGCGGCCGCGGATTCGTGAGATACGTGAGATACGTGAGATACGTGAGATACGTGCGATACGTGCGCTGACTACCACTGACATCACGTGCTCTCGGAAAATTGAATGATCCCCGGCTAGGAATTCATGACGCGGCACCCCTCAGCCCTCGGTCATCGCATGGCCGCGAGCGACGAGAACGCTGGGGCCGAGAAGGCCGACGAGCGGCAGTCGTGCGCGCACCTCCACCTGCACGGTCTCAACTCCCCGGACCCGGACGGCGTGCACCGCGACTGACTCCACGACTCCGTCGGCCAGGGTCGAAGCCAGCGCGGCGCGCGTGCGACGCTCGCCCACGGCCCGATCCCCGCCGGCCACCGCCGAAATCCGTGCACCCTCGGCTGCGGCTGCCGTGAGGGTCGATCTGACATAGAGCGCGAGCCCCACTTGGACGATGCCCAGCAGCATGAGCATGAGCATCGGCACGACGACCACGAACTCGACCACTGCCGAGCCGTCTTCGCGGCGGACGCGGGTCACACGAGCCAAGGGCTGATTCACGGCCTCGTGACCGACGTGATGGCACGGTTGAGGATTGACGTGAGTTGGTCGTCGGCGACCAGCCACAGGGCGGTCACGAGCCCAGCTGTCATGACCGCGACCAGCACCCATCCAGGCACATCGCCGCGGTCGTCGCGCACACGTCCGAGAGCGGAGTCGAACAGTCGGATGAACATCGGTATCTCCTTGTGTGGTGGGCCGATCCGGGGGACGGTAGTCATGGGCTGATCGCGGTCAGCGATGCGACGGCGGGAAAGAGCGCGACGAGCACGACCGTGGGCAGGACGAGAAATACGACGGGGACCAGCATCAGCAACTCTTTGCGTCCAGCAATCTCGAGGAGGCTGCGATGAAGATCTGCCCGCGCGTCGCCGGCCTGAGCGCGGAGCACATCGGCCAACGGCGTTCCGCGTTGAACCGAGATCGAGACACCGTCGACGAACCGACGGACCGCCGGCACCTCGACCCGCGTCGACATCGCCTGGAGCGCATCGAGAAAGGACACGCCTGAGGCGGTGTCATGGCAGGCGCGCTGGCACTCGTCCGCGAGTGGCCCACGGGCAACCCGGGCCACGCGGGCCAAGGCGGCAGCGGGCGACTCGCCTGACGCGACGGCCAAGGCGAGGAGGTCTGCCACCGCAGGAAGGCTCGAGCGGACGAGTTGGCGCCGACGCTCGACATCGCGTGTGAGCCGTCGATCGCGAAGCAACGAGAGCGTGACCGCAGCCCCCAACGCGACGATCGTCGCAGCCACGGGGCGCACGGGGCGCCCGAGGACTCCGAGTAGGAGCAACAGGGCACCCGACCCGGCCAGGCCCAAGGCGGCCCAGGTGATCTGCTCGAGGCGGAACGCATCCGGGGTCATGCTGGGACGGCCCGCCGCCACAAGTCTGCGCTGCACCTCGTCACCGCCCCCGAGCAGTGAGCCCACCCGGGTGGCGAGCGAGCGCAGCATCGGACCGACGAGCCGCTCGAATGTCGACGCGTCGGTGCGCACTCCTAGGTCGTCGCGTCGTTGGCGTGCTGAGGACGGACCGGTGAGGTACGGCGCGATCCGGTCGGCGATCGACACCGGGCGACGTGCCGCGATACCCACTGCCATCAGCAGGATCCCAACGCCCGCCACCCCGCCCGCGAGTGCGCCGAACGCTGTCACGACAGCACCCTGTCGTCGACCGGGAGGCGACCGATTCGCCGCATCAGGACATAGGCGACAGCACTGGTGGCAGCCGCGATCACCAGGACGAACACTCCCCCGCCGGAGTCATAGACACCTAGTGCGCCGGGACGGAGTGACAGAAGTGCGAGGGTCGCCCACGGGGCCGCTACCGCGAGCCGAGCCGCGCTGACAGCCCAGCTTTGCCGGGCGAGGAGTTCGGCCCGCGTTCGCGCGTCCTCCCGCAGGACCGCGGAGAGAGTGCGAAGCAGACGGCCCAGGTCACTTCCACCGACGTCGCGAGCCAGACGGAGGGCCTCCACCACACGGTCTCCGACCGGATCAGCAAGGTCGACCTTCAGACGATCAAGGCAGATCCCGAAGGCCCCGGAGACCCTGTGGTCGGCCGCGAATCGCGCGAAGGGCTCGCGCAACGCAGCGGGCCCGCGCTCGGCGAGGCCAGCGACCGCCTCCGGCAACGACATACCCGCGCGCACGGCCGAGGCGAGATCATCGACCGCATCAGGCCAGCAGCCGACGAGTGACTGACGACGCCGCGACGCGCGACGTCCCAGGGCACCGAGCGGCATCCATCCGGCGATGGCGGCGAAAACCACGGCGACGGTCGGCGAACCGCTCACCACCAGCATGAGGATGAACCCCGCGGCCATCGCACCTGAGCAGGTCGCGAGAACTTGAACGCTCGAGATGTCGCCAAGGCCTGCAGCGTCGAGCCGACGACGTAGGCCGCTGGCGCGCGTCGGCACAACGGCTGGCGTTCGCGGCAGCCACCTCGACTGCGCCACGAGGAGCAGCCCGAGACCGAAGACCAGACCGATAAGCGCACCCATCACGCGCCCAGCAGAATCTGACGAATGTCGAGGCCGTGAGCCTCGAAGCGGTCAGTATGTGGCGGGAAACCATCGGCTCGCACGAGCATCTCACCGCGCGTCGTGAACACGTCGCTGGTCTCGACCACACCGCCCTCGACTCGCCCCGAGAGCGCGACGATCTCGCGGACCCGGCGCCGGCCGTCCGGGCGGGTTGTCGCGTGCACCACGAGATCGACGGACGACGCGACCGTCGGGACGATGTACGCGGCGGTGACGTTCTCCCCCGCGAGCATGGGAAGCACGCACAGCTTCGTGACGGCATCGCGGGCGGAGTTGGCGTGAACACTTGTCATACCGGGCATTCCGCTGTTGAGCGCGACGAGCAGGTCGAGCGCCTCGGACTGGCGCACCTCTCCCACCACGAGTCTGTGGGGCCTCATGCGCAGAGCCTCGACAACGAGACGTCGCAACGAGATCTCGCCCGTGCCCTCGAGCCCGACCTGGCGGGTCTGCATCGCGACCCAGTCCGGTCGGTCGAGCCGGACCTCGAACACCTCCTCGCAGGTGACGACGCGCTCATGTGCCGGAACCTCGTTGAGCAGACACGACAAGAGCGTTGTTTTTCCAGCCTGGGTTCCACCGGCAACGACGATATTCAGCCCCGCCACGACGGCCGCGGAGAGGAACCGTGCCGCCGCGGGTGTGAGGGTGCCGAGCGCGACAAGGTCCTCGAGTCGCGCGGCCGCAAGCACATGTCGTCGGATGTTCACGGCCCAGTGCCGACGCGTCACGTCCGGGATCACAACATGGAGTCGAGAGCCATCCGGCAGCAGCGCGTCAACGAAGGGCTGGCTCACATCGACCCGACGACCACTCGTGCGCAACATGCGCTCGACGAGGTCGTGCACCTGCGTCTCAGTGAGCACGATGGTCGTGAGCTCACTTCTGCCCCGGCGCGCGCAGAACACGCGCGAGGGCTCGTTGAACCAGATCTCCTCGATGTCGAGATCCTCGAACAGTCTGTGCAGCGGGCCATATCCGGCGACGGTGTCGTGGATCTCCTGGGCCCAGATGTCGATATCCGGGTAGGAGGACGTGCCCAGATCAGCTGCGATCACCTCGTCGAGCACGTCGAGGATCGCGGCCCTCACAGCACGAGGATCGACCAACGGATCGGTTCCACGATCGCGAACAAGCGCGCGTACCCGATCGACGACATCGTCATCGCGACGTGACACCTCTGACAGCGACACGGGTCACCCCCGGTGCAACGCGAGGCAGACAAGGCCTCGATGGAGCGATGCACCCGGCAGAGTGCGTGGAACCCGGGGGCTTCCCTGCCGGGGGTCGGTGCATCAGTTCGATGGTAGGCGGGCTGCGGAAAGAAAAGAGCGCCTCGCTGGGCCATGTGGACGACGGCCGGAGCGAAACGTGAGCATCGGCGACCTGGCCAACCCGACGCGAGGTCCGACGAGGCGCGAGGTCGACGGACATAGCGAATACGGTCTGACCATTGTAATGTCCGTGCGCAGATGCCGGGCGTACCGGGAGATCGCACGATCGGACGGGTGTGAGCGCTGATGGCCTTTGCCACGGTGAACGACCGCTACACGCAGGACGACATCGCACGCTTCTACGAGCAGGGCCTCTGGCGCCACGACACGCTCTTCTCGATTCTCCGCGACAACGCGACCCGTCAGCCCGATCGCGTGTTCATCACCGACTCGTCATCGTCGTATACCTATGCGCAGCTTCATGAATCGGCGATCCGTCTGGCCGTGGGCCTTGTGCGGCTCGGGCTCGAACCCGGCGACCGCGTGGTGGTCCAGATGCCCAACTGGGTCGAGTTCGCCGTCATCGCCGCTGCGGTGTCGAGAGTCGGAGCGATCATCGTCCCGATCATGCCGATCTACCGGCGCGACGACGTCGGATTCGTGGTGGAGGCCTCGGGCGCCCGCCTGGTGTTCACCTCCCCCACGTGGAAAGGCTTCGATCATGCCGCCATGTTCGGTGACCTCGCCCGCAACAGCCAGACCCTGAGCACCATCGTCGTCCTGCGAGCCGAGCAGGCACTCGAGGGCACCATCGCCTTCGAGGACCTCGTGGCCGACATCCCCCTCGAGAGCGCCGACGCCGAGATCGGCCCGGGGGTGGGCCCGGATGCCCCGTTCGCGATCGTGTTCACGTCGGGGACGACGTCCAACCCCAAGGGCTGCCTGCACACGTTCAACACCATGGCCTGCGGCTCACGCCTGCTCGGGCTGGGATGGAAGTACACCTCCGACGACATCCAGTTCGGCCCATCACCGGTGACCCACACGACGGGGCTCGTGACGAGCGTGCTCCTGCCGCTCGTCCATGGCGCCAGTAGCCACATCATGGAGACCTGGGAGCCCAGCGAAGCGCTCGCGAGGATCGCCCAGTTCGGCTGCACCGCTGCGGTGACCGCGACAACATTCCTGCAGATGATCCTCGACGTCTACGACCCGAAGGTGCACGACGCCAGCAGCATGCGCTTCTGGACATCCGCGGGTGCTCCCATCCCCGCATCGTTCGTCCAGGCCGCCCGCGAAGCGTTCCCGGGCATGGCCGTGCTGAGTCTCTACGGGCGCACCGAGAATGTCACCACGACGATGTGCACGATCGACGATGATCCGGAACGGTCCCTGACCTCGGACGGGCGAACCCTTCCCCTCCAGGAGGTTCGTATCCTCGACGAGAACGGCATCGAGGTGCCCGTGGGAGCCGAGGGCGACATCTCCTATCGGGGCGCGATGAACGCCCTCGAATACATCAACCAGCCCGACGAGACAGCCGCGATGTTCACCTCCGACGGGTTCTCGCGCTCAGGTGACCTCGGCACGATGGATGCCGACGGGTACGTCCGGGTCACCGGTCGTACCAAGGACATTGTCATCCGAGGCGGAATGAACATCAGCGTGCGGCAGATCGAGGACCTGCTCACAGCACACCCGGCCGTGGGCCGGGTCGCGGTCGTCGGCATGCCCGACGAAAGACTCGGCGAGAAGGTCTGCTGCTACCTGATTCCCGCTGCCGGCGCGGCCGCGTTGACGGTCGAGGACATCCGCGAGTACCTCACCGGCGCGGGGATCGCGATCCAGAAGGTGCCCGAGAGGGTCGAGGTCGTCGACGCCCTGCCCACGACCCCCACCGGCAAGATTCAGAAAAACCTGTTGCGCGCCGATATCGCCGCGAAGCTGCGCGTGCTGGAAGATCCGCCTCAGTCGCGCTGAAGTACCAGGGCGCTCTGGTCGCCTGTGTAGCCCATGCCCACCTTCTGGTGGTGAGCTATGTACGCCGGGGGCCACGCCAACTCCATGTAGGCCACGCCTTCGCGGCCATCGACGGTCGCGAACATCGAGGCCTCGTGCAGCAGCAGATGAGGGCTCACGGGCCATGAGAGGTCTGCTCCCTTGCGAGTGCTGACCTCGGTGGTGCGACCCTCGTCGTCGAGGATCGTGAGCTCGATGTTCGTGTGCATCATGCGGTCGTCGTAGGTGATGTCGGCGTCGAAGGACATGACGGTGCCCATAAGGCCGTCCTTCTGGACGTATCCGTGCACGGTGGTGCGCCCGAACGCCTGCACCTCCATGACGTGGATCGCAGTGGAGTCGGGCCCGAGAATGTTCCACCACTTCCAGTGGGTCGCGCCGCCCCAGTCGCGCATGCCCCAGGAGTGGTCGCGGTGCCCGAGATTGTCGAGCTCGATCACCTTGCCATCGATAACGAGGCGGCCCTTGTATCGCCCACCCTGCTCGGTGCGGTCCCACGCGAGCCATTGCGGGCAGCCACCTCGGTTGGCGGCGAAGCCGAACGACGGGTTGAGCCCTTCCCAGGTGCACTCGAGTGAGACCCGGGCACCCGCGAACGTGAGCGCGGAACTCATCATGTCGTCGGTCATGCTCAGGTGAGCTGAGCCCACAGTCCAGTCGTCGAAGGACGCGGAGTCCGGCACGAAGATGTCGTCGCTGACCTCGAACACCGGCTCGGCGACCCCGGGGCCGTAGACGATGAAAGCGGAGCCGGCGCGCGACTGACCATCTCGCCCAAGAGCGTGCACCCAGGTGTAGAAAATCACTCCGAGTCCGTGCTCGGGAAGTGGGATCAAGTAGGCCAAGGACTCGCGCACGTCAGGATGCGCCGCGCCGTCGAAGAAGATGTGGCGCTTCTCGAAACCAAAGGCAAGGGGGACGACCGGCATGGCTGGCTCTCCTAGTGGCGACATGGTGGGCGCACTCGCGGGCAGACGCCACGGCTCATAACGTTGACTGCCCAAGAGGTTAGACCATAACCTCGCGGCACCCGAGTGACACCAGGTCGCCCGAGTTCGTGGAACGAAGGGTCGACCACATGTCCATCGATGAAGGCGCCGCCACGTTGCAGGAGATCGGGGCGGGGATCACGGTCTTCGTCGACACCGAGTTGGCAGTGGGCCCGTCAATCTGGCTCGGGTCTCCCGAGGCCGTGATCGAGTTCGTCAACCGCGAGGACACCGCGGACTTCATCGTGGTGGCGCGCGGCGGCACGACCACCTTCCTGACTCCGGCGCTGGTCGCGGGTATCAAGGGGATCATCACCCTTCAGGGGGCCCCGACGAGCCACCTGGGCATCATCTCGCGCGAGTACGGCATCCCGTGTCTGATGTCGGTGGGCTTCACCTCGGGCAACGTGAACGAGCGAGGCGAGATCATCCCGCCGGACGGGACGATCCTCTCCCTTGATATCAGCACCACCCCGCGTGGGCGTGTCATGGCCCCGCAGGATGCGAACCTGACCCAGCACACACAGGCCCTGGCCGACGCTGCCCCGGCGAGTGAGAATGACGCACCCGCGGACATCCTGCGGTTCGCCAACGGAGTCCAGGGCGGCTCGGTCGGCGAGAAGATCATGCAGTCGCGCATGCAGACCGAGGTGCTGACCCTCAGCGACGAGTCACTCAACCGTGATCTCAGCACGGCCGAGGTCAACGACCTGCTCGACTACTACGGATGGAACGTCTGGGACATCCTCGTGGCCCGGATCAGCGAGGGTGAGTCGGGCCTGATCCCTCGTCAGGAGTACGAACTGCTCGGTGTCTACATGCAGTGGCGCCTCCACCCTCGCTGGCACCGCATGATCACCGAGAGCGTCGGAGTTGACGGCCTGCGCGAGGTCGGCTCGGTCGCGCGCAAGGAGATCGGCACCAAGGTCAACCCGCTGCACATCTGGTCCTCGGGCGTACCCACGGCACTCGGTCGCGGTATCGCGATCGCGCTCGGCAAGCACGACACCAGCTACCGAACCGAAGACCTCTCAGCAGCCATGCAGTTCACCCGGCGCCTCTATCGGGGTATGTGGGCCGACCAGGGCGCCATGTTCACCGCAAGCCGCAACTACACCGCGGCGATCCTGGAGAATCACTGGCTCGAGCGTTTCCAGGCCGAGAAGACCGTCATCACCGACCGCGACCAGCGTCGAATGTTCCAGAAGTTCAACGGTGGCACGGGTATCACCTCGTTCCTCCTCCACTTCGACAACCGGTGCGGTGTCGCGGACTCCGGCCCCTACCCGCTTCCCGGGGGCGGATGGATGCTCGTACGCGACCATGTCCTCAACGACACCGAGTACCCCTGGGCCACCCACGTGTCGGATCTGCCCTACGCAGTCACGAGCGTCATGTTCTTCGAGAGCGGCGAGGAGATCGAGAAGACGCTGGTCGACATCGGCACGATGTTCACGACTCCGGCGAACTATCTCAAGGGACTCACCGGTTACGCCGTCTACCTCAAGGCGACCGAGCAGACCCCCATGTCCGACCTCGTACTCCTCGATGAAGCCGGGCTGGTATCCCTCACGCAGAGCGCCGAGGCGGCTGCCTCACGGCTCTACCCGCAGATCGCGGCCATGACCGAGCGGGACAAGATCCTCGCGGGCGCCCGGGTCTACTACACCGACTTCATCGCGCCCATCGCGAAGGCAGCCGGCACGTGGGATGCACTCCTCGCCGAGGGCTTCTACGATCTCGCCGGTGTCGCCGACGAGGTCTACGACCAGATCACCGCACCTGGCAAGGCGATGGAGCTCCTGCCGCCCCACTGGGGTGGCGGCGCAGGCCTGCACCGCATCTGATCATCAGTCTTCGAGGAGTGTGAGCGCTCTCGTCGGACATCGACGCACTGCCTGCTCGACATTCGAGCGCTCGGACTCGTCCGGCGTCTCGTTGAACTGAAGATTCCCGTCGTCGCCGATCTGGAAGACATCGGGGGCGGCGAACTCACACTGGCCGTGACCCTCGCAGAGGTCCCAGTCGACGACGATCTTCATCAGATTCCCTTTCACACAGACCTCGGCAACACCTGATTCCACGTCGCACTTATCGATATGGACTCAGCGGTGCTCCACCCTAACCGGGAGCCGCTTGAAGGCATTGAACTGGTTGGTGTGCAGGCGCTCGACGGGGCCGCTCGGGTGACACCACATCCCGCGCTCGAGGATCTTCTCGAAGAACGTCGTCACCTCGGCCCTTGCCAGATGAGAACCCATGCAGGCGTGAATGCCCCAGCCGAAGCCGACATGGTCGTTCAGTGCGCGATCGATGCGGACGACATCGGGATCGCTGAACACGCGCGGATCACGGTTCGCCGACTGGAACCACAGCACGACCTTGTCGCCCTTGCTGATCGAGCGTCCCTGGATCTCGACATCCGCGGTGGCGGTCCTGCGCATAGCGCGGATCGGGGTGACGTAGCGCAACATCTCCTCGATCGCCGGACGGATGAGTGAGTGGTCCGCCCGGAGCTTCTCGAGCTCATCGGGAAACTCCTCGAAGGCCAAGATCGTGCCCGTGATGAGGTTGCGAGTGGTCTCGTTGCCCGCGCCCACCAGGACGAAGTAATAGGCCGCGAGGTCGTCCCACCCCAGCGGCTCGCCGTCGAGTGTGGCGTGCGCGAGCTTGGAGATGATGTCGTTGCGCGGCTCGACCCGACGCTGCTCGGTCAGGACGCGGAAGAAGTCGAAGAGTTCACCTCGAGCGCGTTCCTTCTCGTCCGGCCTCGTCATGAACTCCGGGTCGTCCGAGACCACGCGGTTGGTCCAGTCGAGGAGTTTGGGGCAGTCCTCACGCGGGACGCCGAGCACCTGGCCGAGCACTCGGATCGGCAGCAGAGCCGACACCGTGTTGACCAGTTCGACCTCATCGGATCCCTCGACGGAGTCGAGGATCTCCTCGACGGCCGCGTCAATCATCGTCTGCCATTGGCGGATCTCCACAGCCCTCAGGTGTGGAGTGACCAGACGACGAAGGGCCGTGTGCCTCGGGGGGTCGGTGTTGTGAACCGTGCTGGTCTTGCCCTCCACCTTGCGGCTCAGGATCTGCGTGCCGTCACCGTTGATGAAGGTGACGGGGTCGTTGATCGCATCGAGGACATCCTGGTAACGCGTCAACGACCAGAACCCCGGGCCGGCGGGCTCGTCGTTCCAGTGCACCGGGTCGGACTCTCGCAGCTGCGCGAAGAGTTCGTTCTCGGTGCCAGCGATGAAGGGGCCCAGGTCCATCAGGTCGACCGAGGATGCCCCCGCGATGTCCGTCATTGCGTTCTCCGTTCAACCGTTCGCCAGTGAGCCCGACGTCGCGGGCAGCCTGACGACCATGGGTCCGACCATATCAATTGGACTGATCTTTGAGTATGCTTCGCCGACTAGCGCGAGCATCACCTGAGTCGCTGGAACCGTGACTGACTGCGCCACCGTCGAGAATGTTCCCGCGCGAGAATGTCACAGGGCCATCGCGCTCGCACAGGAGAGGGATCCGATGCCGCCGATCCACGACGACCTCTACATCGACGGCCGCTGGCGCCCGGCCCATGGCGTGGGCCAGCTCGAGGTAGTGAACCCCACCACCGAAGAGGTGTGGGCACATGTCCCCTCGGGGGACTCCCACGACATCGACTCCGCTGTAGCCGCCGCCCGACGCGCACAGCACGGGTGGGCCAGCACTCCGCCCTCGGCCCGCGCCACGCTGATCAGGAAGTTCGCCGACGAGATCGAGGCGATCGGCAAAGAACTCACCAGGGTGATCACGACCGAGAATGGGACCCCGATCTCCGAGACCGCGTCGGCGCCGAGCCATGCCGCGGCACACCTTCGGCTCGTCGCCGATCTCGAGCACGAACTCACCCGTAACGACATCCGCCCGAACCCGATGTCGCCCGGCAGTTCCCTCGTGCAGCGCAGGCCCCTGGGGGTCGCCGGGCTCATCACGCCCTGGAACTTCCCACTGGGCCTGATGATCATCAAGCTCGGCCCTGCCCTGCTGGCCGGGTGCACCACGGTCCTCAAGCCGGCACCCCAGACGCCCATGGCGGCCCGGCTTCTCATGGACGCGGTCACCGCGGCTGGCTTCCCGCCTGGCGTCATCAACCTCGTGACCGGCGGCAACGACGCCGGGGTGGCTCTCGTCGAGCATCCCGACGTCGACAAGATCTCCTTCACCGGATCGACCCTCGCCGGCCGGTCCATCGGTGCCGCGTGCGGCGAACGCCTGCGACCGGTGACGCTCGAACTCGGCGGCAAGTCGGCCGCCATCGTGCTCGAGGATGCCGACCTCGACATGCTGGCCGCCAACATCCTTCGCGTGGCGATGCGCAACACAGGACAGACCTGCAAGGCATGCACGCGACTTCTCGTGCCCGCCAACCAGTACGACAGGGTCGTCGATCTCGTCTCCGACGTCGTCAGTTCAGCCCCCATGGGCGACCCGTTCGACCCCACGACCTTCTTCGGCCCGCTCGTCTCGGCCACCCAGCGGACCCGAGTTCTCGACTACCTCGACATCGGGCGGTCCGAAGGTGCCAAGGCCGTAGTCGGAGGTGGCGCGGCCACGGAGTTCTCGCGCGGATACTTCGTGCAGCCCACGGTCTTCCGCGATGTCACCCCCGGGATGCGCATCGCTCGCGAAGAGATCTTCGGACCCGTCCTGTCGGTACTGCCCTACACCGACATCGACGACGCCGTGGCCCAGACCAACGACTCCCCCTACGGTCTCGCCGGCGCCATCTTCAGCCGCGACATCGACCGGGCGGTGGCGGTGGCCAGCCGTATCGACAGCGGCAACATCGGGATCAACCACTACGGGTCGAACGCGGCCGCCCCCTTCAGCGGCCACAAGGACAGCGGACTCGGGACCGAGTTCGGACCCGAGGGCCTGGCCCAGTACATGTCCTACACGTCCGTTCACCTGCAGACACGCTAGGGAATCGAGAAGCACCATGAGGGCAGCAGTTCTGTGGGAGCCCGGAACCACATTCGAGATCTCCAGCGTCGACCTTGCTGAACCGGGCCCGAACGACGTTGTCGTCGAGTTGCGCGCCGCAGGAGTGTGCGCCTCCGATCTCTCACTCACCACGACATTCGGCCAACCAACCCCAGTGGTCCTGGGGCATGAGGGTGCGGGGGTCGTCGCGCAGATCGGGGAGTCCGTCACCTCGGTCGCGGTCGGCGACCACGTGATCGTCGTGTGGGTTCCTCCGTGCCGCACGTGCGTTCCGTGCGTGCGCGGTGACGAGTACCTCTGCGCGAATCGACGCTCGTCCGCGAGCCAACGCGCAGGCGAACCAGACACTCGTCCCCAACGCCTGTGGTCGGCTGGGAAGCCGGTATTCCAGGGGATGAACACCGCGACCTTCGCCGAGCGCACCGTGGTGCCCTCCAACGCGGTCGTGCGAGTCGATGACGATGTGCCCTTCCACATCGCGGCACTGCTCGGCTGCGCTGTGCCCACCGGCGCAGGTGCTGCACTGAAGAGTGCGAACGTGCAGCCGGGCGACAACGTCGCCGTCATCGGCTGCGGCGCCGTCGGGCTCAGCGCGATCATGGGCGCCATGGTCGCCGGTGCCGCGGAACTAGTGGCAATCGATCCCATGCAGGCTCGACGCGATCTCGCCCTGACACTCGGGGCCACGCGAGCCGTCGCACCCGACGAGCTCGCCACCGCCGTGCGCGACTTCGATGTCGTGATCGACGCGGTCGGGGCTCCCCCCACCGTCGAGGCCGCCTGGAAGGCCGCGCGAAGAGGTGGCACCGTCACCGTCGTCGGCGCCGGGCGACCCGATCAGCAGGTTGCGATCTCGGCCTATGAGGTCTTCCACGACGACAAGAAGTTGACCGGCAGCTTCCATGGCGGCATCAGTATGCACCGGGATCTGCCACTGCTGGTGAGGCTCTGGCGTACCGGTCGCCTGCCGATCGATCGCCTGATCTCCGGCACTGCCGATCTCGCCGATATCAATGAGGTGGTACGGGCCCAGCAATCGGGCGAGGCACTCCGTACCGTGCTGACGATGAACGGCTTCGATCCCCAGCGCAATGCGGGCTAGGGAGTAGGCAGGTCGGTGGGCTTGCGCGTCGCCGCGAAGGCGAGTGCGTCGTCCCACGACGTGCGGGCGGCAATCTTCGCCCGGTACTTCATGATGTCCCCGCGCCTGTTGAGGGTCAGCACTCCGATGAGCCGGTCGTCGTCGCGGTAGAGAGCTGTGAAGGCCGGTTCGTCCCAACCACCCGCAACCACGAGTGGCTCCCCGGCGGGCAGCCCGGCGAACTGGATCCAGTTGCCGTACCACTCGGACCAGAAGTACGGGATGTGGCGGTAGGACGTGGGCGTATCGGACAGGACGTTGCGCATCGCATGTGCACCCTGATCACCTGCATTGCTCCAGTGCTCGAGGCGCAGCATCCGGCCGAAGTCCGGGCTCGACCAGCGGGCCACGTCACCTGCAGCCCAGATCCGCGGCGCGGCACGAAGAAACTCATCGGTGACCAGCCCGTCATCGAGGAGCAAGCCGGATGACTGCAGCCACTGAGTCGAGGGTGTCGCGCCGATCCCCACGATGACGAGATCTGCCGGGATCACCTCGCCGTCGGACATGCGCACACCCGTGACGTGATCAGTGCCTTCGACACGAGCGACACTCGCGTTCACGCGAAGATCGGTTCCGAATCTCGTATGCAGCGCGCTGAGTGCAGCGCCCGCGGTATGGCCCACTGCCCGAACCAATGGCGTCGGCAGCGCCTCGACGATGGTCACCTCAAGCCCCCGCTTGCGCGCTGCGGACGCCACCTCGGATCCGATGAAGCCTGCCCCGATGACAACTGTCCTGGCACCGGAGTCGAGGGCCTCGCGGATGACGTGTGTGTCGTTTGCCGTGCGCAGTGTGTGCACGCCCCTCAGGTGATCGGTGCCAGGTAACGTGCGGGCACTCGCGCCGGTAGCCACGACGAGCGCGTCGTATTCGAGCGACTCGCCGTTGCCGAGTTCGATGCGTCGATCGTCCGGCACCACCGCTGTGGCCCACGTGCCGAGCCTGAGATCCACCGAGAGCCGGTCACTGAGATCGTGAACTCCCGGGAGGTAGGGCACCGAGGTGGAGCCGCTACCGTCGATGAGTTCCTTCGACAGCGGCGGGCGGTCATAGGGCAGGAAGTCCTCACCTCCCACCAGCACCAGGGAGCCGGTGAAGCCCTCACGCCGGGCAGTCTCGACGGCGCGCAGACCCGCGAGGGATGCGCCGACGACCACGATGCGGCTCGGGTTCATCACCTCACGCCCCGTAGACACGTCACGCCCACGCCTGCTTCATGCGAACTCCTGCTGTCCGATCTCGACTATTTCGGTCATACCATTTAATGGTTGACCTAGCCTAGTAAGGCTTCTAATCTTAGGGAAGGCTCCCCGGAGCCTCCCGCCCGGACCGACGGACTGCACACAGCCACGATCGCGGCTCAGGGATCACCGGCGTCGCCAGCGAACGAGGAACCCTCTGTGATTGATCTGTCAGGGACGCGAATCCCGATCCCGGGGACCTCGAACCTGCGTGACGTCGGAGGGATCGCCACCACCGACGGCCGCACCATCGCATCGGGACGTCTGCTGCGCTCCGAGGTGCTCGCCCACGCGGGCGCAGCCTCCGTGCATTCGATCTGGAGCGACGTCAACGCCGAGGAGCTGCGCGCGCTCGGCGTGCTCACCCTGATCGATCTTCGCTCGGACACCGAGGTCGAGCGAACCCCCTCGGCGTGGACCTCCGCCACCGGGGCACGCGTGGTGTACCTCCCGATCCCGGAAGGGGGAGAAGGAACGGACACGCACTATGTCGGCCAACTACTCTCAGGTGCCCGTACCAAGTTCGACGCAGACGACATGGCGGCCTTCTATCGCGAGTGCCTCGATCGTCGAGCCGGTGTCTTCGCCACCGCGTGCCGCATCATCGCGACCGCCGACAACCTCCCCGTCCTGGTGCACTGCTCCGCGGGAAAGGACCGCACAGGGCTGTTGATCGCGCTGATCCTGGAGGCGCTCGGGGTGCCTCGAGCGACGGTGGTCGCCGACTACACGCTCACGGGGATTCTGCGCCCCAATCGAGTCCATGACTTCGGTGAGATGTTCCGCGAGGCGGGCGTCTCGGCCGAGGTGGCACGAGTGCTATTCGAGACACCGGCCATCGCAATGGAAGCAGCACTGAGCCACGTAGATGACGTCTACGGCTCCGCCACCGACTATCTGGTGAATGCCGGGGGGCTGCTGCCCGCCGAGCTCGACTCGATGCGCGAAGCGCTGCTGGGCGCCGCGCACCTCGGTGCGACCACCACGACCACACCCGCATAGGGCACCGACTTCTCACCCACCCGGCGACGTCAAGGACACTCCATGGATTTGAACCACGAGTACGAGACCCTCCTGCTTCACGAAGCCTCACCCGGGGTCGCCGTCGTGACGTTGAATCGTCCGGATCGCTACAACGCGATGACCCACACCATGTTCCGCGAGTTCGAGCACGTGGCTCAGCTACTTGACGCCGACGACGAGTGTCGCGTCGTGATCATGACCGGAGCCGGTAAGGCCTTCTGCGCAGGATTCGACCTCGCCGACGCCGACGACCTCCCGAACCTCGGGGCACTCGGATTCCTCGATCAGCAGGAGCGCGCTGCGCGCTCACTGATCGCGATCCGCGGCATGCGGGTTCCGGTCATCGCGGCCGTCAACGGCCCGGCCGCGGGCGGCGGTCTCTCACTGTCCCTCGCCGCAGACATCCGACTCGCCTCGACCTCGGCCAAGTTCAACGCAGCGTTCGTGCGCATCGGACTCTCCGCTGGCGACCTCGGCGTCTCCTGGCTCCTGACCCGATTGATCGGCCCGGCGTTGGCCAGCGAGATCTGCTTCACCGGGCGCTTCGTGTTGGCCGAGGAGGCCGGTCGCATCGGACTGGTCAATGCCGTCCACGACGACAGCGACCTGATGGACGCGGCCGTTTCCTTGGCAGAGTCGATCGTCGCCAATTCACCCGGTGGTGTTCAGCTCTCGAAGAGAGCGCTGCAGGCGAATATGGAGATCTCTTCGTACGCCGCAGCACTGGAATTGGAGAACCGCGGACAGGCCCTGCTCACCCGCAGCGCCGACATGCCCGAGGCGCTTGCGGCCTTCAAGGAGAAGCGCAAGCCAGTGTTCACCGGCAAGTAGTCTCCCGCGACGGTGTCGCCCTCGCGCACATCGCACCCTGCCCCACGACCACCCCCGGCCCGACAGGAGCCTTCATGGCGACCTTGGTGATACCCGAACTCGAGACGCTCTCGCTCGAGGTTCTCGACGGCGATATTGCGGTACTGCGCAACAACCGGCCCGACCGCATGAACTCGCAGACCGTGCGGATGTTCACCGAGTACAACATCGCAGCACGCGCCCTCCGCGACAGCGATGTTCGCGCGCTGATCGTCACAGGTGCCGGCGAGCGCGCATTCTGCGCGGGCTTCGACCTCGACGAGATTGAGGTGATCACGCGGATGGGCGTTCGCGACTTCCTCAAGTTCCAGGAGACGGCCGCGAGTGGAATGGCGGCAATCCGACACCTGCCCTTCCCCGTGATCGGGGCGATCCATGGCGCCGCCACCGGCGGCGGGCTCTCGCTGGCACTTGCCGCGGACATCCGGCTCGTAGCCCCGACTGCCCTCTTCGGTGCCGCGTTCATCAAGGTGGGCCTGTCGATGGGTGAACTCGGCACGTCCTACAACCTCACCCGCCTTGTGGGCAGCGGACGGGCTGCGGAAATCGGCTTCACCGGAAGGCTCGTGGGCGCCGACGAGGCAGTCGAGATCGGTCTCGCCAATCGCGTCGTCGCCAGTGACGAGCTCATGAACGAGGCCATCGCCATGGCCACGCTCATCGCGCAGAACTCACCGGGCGGCGTCCGGATGTCCAAGCGCGCGATCCAGCGCAACCAGGAGATCACCTCATATGCGGCCGCACTAGAGCTGGAGAATCGTGGACAGGCACTCCTGTCGACCACTGCGGACATGCGTGAGGCACTCGACTCCTTCAAGGCCAAGCGAACCCCCAAGTTCATCGGGGCATGAGAGCACGATGACCTGGGACTGGACCCCCGAGACGCTGTCTCGACTTGAGCGATTCCTGACAGATCGCGGTATCTGCCACGGCACCGTGACTGCCCGCGCGATCGGCGACGGGCATTCGAACCTCACCTACCTCGTGAGCGACGGCGTGCGAGAGGTGGTCGTCCGTCGTCCTCCGCCACCGCCCACACCCGTCGGCGCGCACGACATGCTGCGCGAAGCCCGCCTCGTCACGGCACTGGCCGGGACGGGAGTGCCCGTCGCCACCGTGCTCGCAACCGCCGAGGCCGGTGAGGTCATCGACGTTCCGTTCTACGTGATGACCTTCGCCGCCGGTCCGGTCCTGACGACCCTGACTCCCTCCCCCCTCGACACCACCGACGGCAGGCGTCAGATCGGCGAGGCACTCATCGACACGCTCGCGGTCCTGCATACCGTCGACTGGAAAGCAGTCGGACTGTCGGACATCGGTCGCCCGGATGGATTCAACGCGCGGCACCTTCGCCGGATGGGCCAGCTCATCGCCGGCGACGATGGGGCACCGCCTGCGCATTTCGCCGTCATCGATGCCTGGCTCGGGGCCAACGTCCCTGCGGAATCGGGCGCGGCGATCATCCACAACGACTACCGCATCGGCAACGTCGTCTTCGAACCCGATGTGCCAGGGAGGATTGCCGCCGTCCTGGATTGGGAGCTTGCGACTATCGGCGACCCCCTCTTCGACCTCGGCTATTTCCTCGCCTCAGTGCCCGAGGCTGAGACGCCGCTGACCCCCGCCGCAGCATTCGGCACCGCGATGCTCGAACCGGGATACCCAACGCGCCAGGAGCTCGCCGATCGCTACGCAGCCGCGACAGGTAGCGACCTGAGCAACCTCGACTGGTACTGCGCACTCGCACTCTGGAAGCTGGCAGTTCTCTTCGAATACGGCCGCAGGCGAGCGGTACGCGGCGTGGGCGACCCGTACTACAGGGAACAGGCACTGGTGCAGTCCTTCCTCGAGGCCGCACACCACACCGCAGGACTTGCGCCGCCGCCGCAACCCGACCCCGACCCTGACCCCGAACCCGACCCCGACCCGAATCCCGCCGAGGAGACCCGATGACCACGAACTTCCGAGACGAGTTGGTCGCGCCTGGAACCCCAGGCCTGCCCGAGAAGTTCTTCGACCGCTTCGTGTTCAACATGCACCCGACAGCCGGTGTCTCACCGTCGATCGTGTTCGGCTTCGGGATCTACCCGAACAAGGACACCGTCGACGGGTTCGCGATCCTCGTCACCGAGACCGAGCAGCGCAACGTGCGCTACTCGACCCAACTCAGCGCCACTGATGGCACCGGGGGCGGCCCGTTCCGCTTCCGCGTCGTGGAGCCCATGACCACCTGGCATCTGACCCTGGGGCCAAACCCGACCGGCATGGCGTTCGATCTCACCTGGCACGCACGAACCTCGCCGTGGGCCGGTGACGTGGCCGTGACGAACGCGGACGGAAACCCGTCGTCCTTCGAGCACCTGATCCAGTCGGGCCGCTACACCGGAACCCTCACGATCGACGGGGTGGAGCAGAGCGTCGAGAGGTGGTACGGCCAGCGCGACAGGTCACGCGGGGTCCGCACCCTCTCAGGGGGACAAGGGCTCCACATTTGGTACCAGGCACAATTCCCGGACCGCTCGGTCGGCTTCCTGCTCGTGGAGAACCGCGAGGGCGGACGCCTGTTGCTCGAGGGCGCGGTGATGCACGAGGACGGCTCACTCGACGACATCGTCGATGTCAGGCACCTTCTCGAGTTCGACGATGGCCTTGATCTCAGATCGGGCAGGCTCGAGGTGACCTCGGCCGGCGGAACGCTGTACCGGATCGCCGTCGATGCGTCGTCCCGGGGCGCCTACATGTCCGGTGGTGGATACGGCGGCCACCATGGCAAGCCCATGGGCCTCGATCACGTTGAGTACGACGTCTATCCGCTCGATGGGTCGGTATCGCCCAAGACCACCGACACCGCGCTCACCGATCGGCTCGCGTCCTTCGATTGGGAGGGCACGCCAGGCCTGGGGATCTTCGAGTTCGCACACTCGCGCAGTGCGTCCTACTCCTACAAGCCGAGCCTGCCGGGCCTCGACACCGCCGGGTAGGCACTATCGGTTAGGTACTGCAGGCCATGCGCACCCGCGCCCCAGGCTGGCTTACTCCCCTCCCCAGCGGATCAGGAGCCTTGGCGCACCAACGTGCGGATTGTCCGGAGCGCCACCGAGAGGGTCGCGAGATCGAACTGCTCGAGGGCTGCGATCTCATCGAGGGTGGCTCGGGCTCGAGCGAGGCCCTCAGCCTGGTTCCCCTCCCATGTCAGCACCCGCCCAAGCGGGTCGGGCAGACCCGGCGTCGACTCGATCACGGTGCGAGTGAGGTCGACGAGGGCCGCGTAGAGATCCGAGCGAAGGGCGGCGCGGGCCAGCGCACTCCAGCGGTCCTCCCGTGAGAGCTGGGTGATCCGGGTGAGCATGCGGTCGACGTCGTACCTCTCCGACAACACGAAATAGACCCGGGCGACGTCGGCCGAATCGGCGTCCGCACCCTGGGCGACCTCGACGATGTCGAGGAGTGCGAACGCGTCGAGCAGGGCACCGCACTCGAGCGCGAGGTCGCGAGGAACGCCGAGCGCCTCCAGTTCATCGACCCGCGCCACGAAACGAGATCGCTCGACGCCCACGAGCATCTCGCCCACCAGCGGAGCCACACGCGCGACCTCACCGCGAAACCTCTCGATCTCAGCGCCGACGTCGACAGTGCCGCCACGAGTTGTGAGCATCCATCGGGTTGCGCGGTCCAGGAGCCGGCGCGACTCCAGGAACACCGCAGATTGGGCCTCGGTCGGAACGCTGTTGTCGAGCGACTCGACCCGAGACCAGAAGGCCGGCAGAGCGAACACCTCACGCGCCACGGCATACGCGCGTGCGATCTCGACGGGCCCGGCGCCCGTCTCCTCGCCGGCACGGAAGGCGAATGTGACTCCCCCACGGTTGACCATGTCGTTGACCACGACGGTGGTGATGATCTCGCGGCGGAGCGGGTGCGTTCCCAGGATCGGTTCGTAACGCTGAATGATCTCGCGCGGGAAGTAGGCGCGCAGGTCCCGCGCGAACCAGGGTTCGTCGGCGAGCGCAGTCGTCAGTAGCTCCTCGGTGAGGGTGAGCTTGGAGTAGGCCAATAGGACGGCGAACTCGGGGGATGTGAGCCCCTCGCCCAGACTGCGGCGCGTGTCGATCTCAGCGTCAGTCGGCAGGTACTCCAGTGCGCGGTCGAGCTTCCCGCGGCCCTCGAGGTTGCGCATGAAGCGCTGGTGCACCGGGAGCAGTGAGTGAGACTGCACGCGCGCGTTGCCAAGGGCGATGTTCTGCTCGTAGTTGTCGCGGAGAACGAGATCGCCCACCTCGTCGGTCATCTGGGCCAGCAAGACGTTGCGCTGCTTGAAGGTCAGATCTCCATCCCGCACCACCTGATCGAGCAGGATCTTGATGTTGACCTCATGGTCGGAGGTGTCGACGCCGGCCGAGTTGTCGATGGCATCGGTGTTGAGACGGATTCCCGTGCGTGCGGCCTCGATGCGCCCGAGCTGGGTCATGCCGAGATTGCCTCCCTCACCCACCACGCGGCAGCGCAACGAATTGCCGTCGATCCTGATCGCGTCATTGGCCTTGTCGCCCACATCGGTGCTCGATTCGCGCGATGCCTTGACGTACGTGCCAATCCCGCCGTTCCAGAGCAGGTCGACGGGCGCGGCCAAGATAGCTCTCATGACCTCGGCAGGAGTGAGGCGCTCGATGTGTTCGTCGATCCCCAGAACGGCGCGCATCTGCGGGCTCAGCGTGATCGACTTGGAAGTGCGCGCAAATACGCCCCCACCGTCACTGATCAGCTCGGGGGCGTAGTCGGCCCAGCTCGACCTCGGGAGATCGAAGAGGCGTCGGCGCTCCGCGAAAGATGTCGCGGCGTCGGGGTTCGGGTCGAGGAACACGTGACGATGGTCAAATGCGGCGACAAGCCGGATGTGCTCGGACAGGACCATGCCATTGCCGAAGACATCGCCGCTCATGTCCCCCACCCCGACAACGGTGAAGTCCTGCGACGTAGTGTCATGGCCGAGTTCGCGGAAGTGGCGCTTCACCGACTCCCACGCTCCCCGAGCCGTGATGCCCATCGCCTTGTGGTCGTATCCGACCGACCCTCCTGAGGCGAAGGCGTCACCGAGCCAGAAGCCGCAAGACAAGGCGATCTCATTGGCGATATCACTGAAGGTCGCCGTGCCCTTGTCGGCGGCGACGACCAGGTAGGGGTCGTCGCCGTCGTGACGCACCACCGAGCCGGGCGGTACGACCTCGCCCGCCACGAGGTTGTCCGTGAGGTCGAGCAGGGCCGCGACGAAAATCCGGTAGCACGCGATGCCCTCCGCGAGCCAGCCTTCGCGATCCAGCGACGCATCGGGTGACAGCTTTACGAAGAATCCCCCCTTCGCGCCGACCGGCACGATCACGGCGTTCTTCACCATCTGGGCCTTCACCAGCCCGAGTACCTCGGTGCGGAAATCCTCGCGGCGATCCGACCAGCGAAGGCCGCCTCGCGCCACGGCACCGAAGCGCAGATGAACCCCTTCGACGCGTGGGCTATACACCCAGATCTCGAAGGTCGGACGCGGCGCCGGGAGATCGGGCACCAGTGCGGGATCGAGCTTGAAGGCGACGTACGGCTTGGCGTCGCCGTGAGGATCGCTCTGGAAGTAACTCGTCCGAGTGGTCGCCCCGACGAGTGCCAGGAACGAGCGAAGGATGCGGTCGTGATCCAGGCTCTCCACGTTCTCGAGTGAGGCAGCTGCGTCACCGACCAGCTTCTCTGTGAGCACGTCGCGGTCGCCGATGAGCGACGGGTCGAACCGAGCCTCGAAGATCCGCACGAGCTGCCTGGCCATCGGCACGTTGGCGACGAAGCACGACTCGAGATATGACTGGCCGAATGCCGTTCCGGCCTGACGCAGGTAGCGGGAGTAGGCGCGCAGGACCATGGCCTGACGCCAGGTGAGACCAGCGGCCACCACCAAGGTGTTGAACCCGTCGGCCTCACATCGCCCACTCCACGCGGCGAAGAACGCGTCCTGGAAGCGTAGTTTGAGGGTGTCGAGATCGACGGACTGCCCGGCGGCGAATCGCAGGCCGAAGTCGTAGACCCATAGCGACGAACCAGTTCGTTCGATCTCATACGGCCGCTCGTCGACCACCTCGACACCCATGTGCTGCAGCACCGGAAGAACTGTCGAGAGCGAGATCGCCCCACCACGTCGGTAGATCTTGAAACGACGCTCGCCCGCTGATGCGGTGTGCGGCTCGTAAAGATTGAGTGCGACGGAGGTCTCACCCGCCAATGCCTCGAGCTGGCGGAGGTCTGCTACACCGGCGCGCGCACTGAAATCCTCCTTGTACGCCTCGGGGAACGCGTCACCATAGAGCTTGATCAGCGCGGCAGCTTCCTCCTCACCGCACTGGTCAATGAGTGCCTCTGCGAACTCGTCGTCCCACGAGCGCGTGGCCGCCACGAGCAGGGCCTCGAGGGCCTCGTGGTCGACAACTGGCAGCACATAGCCAGGCCTCATGCGTACGACGAAGTGCAGCCGCGCGAGCATCGATTCGGAAACACGTGCTGAGTAGTCGAGGAGGTCGGAGCCGAACGCCTCCTCGAGAACATCGGCCATGCGCAACCGCACCGTGGTCGTATAGCGATCACGCGGCAGGTAGACCATGCAGGATGCAAAGCGGCCGTAACGGTCGCGGCGCATGAACAAGCGTGTCTGGCGGCGCTCCTGCAAACGAAGGACTGCGAGTGCCGTCTCGGTGAGTTCGTCGACGTCGATCTGAAAGATCTCGTCGCGCGGGTAGGTCTCCAGTACCTGCAGCACATCCTTGTAGGAATGGCCGTCGACCCGGAATCCCGTACGTTCGAGAACCTGGCTGGCCGTACGTCGCAAAATCGGAATGGTCAAGACCGACTGCGTGTACGCGGTCGAGGAGTAGAGCCCAAGGAAGCGTCGTTCACCGGTGACCACGCCGTCGGCGTCGAACACCTTGACGCCCACGTAATCGAGGTAGACGCCGCGGTGCACCGTCGAACGAGTGTTCGCCTTGGTCAGCACGAGGACATGCGGCTCGCGCGCAAGGGCTCGCGCCTCGATGGGGAGGCTCGAAAAGCGTTGGGATACCTCGGGATCCGAGCGCATGATCCCCAGACCCGTGCCCGGAACGGCATCGAGCGCATCACCATCGGCCGACAGGACGTACTCGCGGTAGCCCAGGAAGGTGAAGCGATCGTCGGCAAGCCACCGCAACAGGCCGATCGACTCCGCGACCTCGCCGGGGTCGACGCTGGCAGGTGCGGTCGCCTCAAGGGCGTCCGCCTCGCGCCGCGCGATCGCTACCATCCTGGGCCAGTCCTCGACGGCCTCGCGCACATCGCGTAGGACACGCTGAATCTCGACCTCGATCGCGCGCAGATCGGCGAGGTCGGTCTCACGGTCGATCTCGACGTGCATCCAGGACTCAAGGGTTGAGCCGGTGGGCAGCTCCGCGTCCTCGTCAGCGACGGCGAGCACCTCGCTCAGGGTGCCCGCGACATCACGGCGCACGGCGAACTGCGGATGAACCACTACGTGGACGGCGCGACCTTGCAGCCCGAGCGAGGAGGTCACGGAGTCGACGAGGAAGGGCATGTCGTCCGTGACGATCTCCAGCACCGAGTGACCGGAGGTCCAGCCGTGGCCCTCGATCGTCGGCGTGAAGGCGTGAACGACCGCGGTGCCCTGCGGCCGAGTCTGTGCGGCACGGCGGTGACTGATGACGGCTCCGAGCACATCGACCGGATCACGGCCGACGAGATCCTCGGGCGCGGTGTGTCGGTAGTAGCCCGAGACGAGGACGTCGAGGTCAGGCCCGTGCGCGGCTCCATCGACGGTGACGACCGCGCGGGCCAGCAGTTGGCTTTTGGCATCCTCGAGCTGGCCCGATGCGCGCGTGGGTCGCGAGCCCGTCGACGGGGGCTCCTGCCCTGGGCGTGCGCTGGCACCATCGCCAGCGCCCTCGCCCACCGCGGTGTTCGTCGGTTCGGACACGCGTGGCCACCTCGTCGCACTCACCGGACGCACGTGGTTGTGCCTCCTTGATCACCCTAGACCGGCCATCGATCACTCGGGGCGGCGTGCGGCAGTCCGATGCGGCATCCTGGGGGTCCGACCGTGGACGAACCGGAGGATCCCGACGTGGCCAAGTCCCTGACAGCCCAGCTCGACATCGCAACCGATCTTGTGACCGCCTACTCCCTGGTGACCGACGAGTCGTATGTCAACGACGTGGCCACAGCAACCGGGGGCACCGACGTCACGGTGTCCGTCACACCCACACACGGCGGAGGCGCCGACGTGGTGTCCAGCCGCACTCTGCCGGCCGATGTTCCTTCGTACGCCAAGGCGATGATCGGCGAGACCATCTCGCTGACCGAGACTCGCACCTTCGGCCCGGCGGCGGCGGATGGCAGCCGCGACGGCACGATCACCGTCGCCTTCGCGGGCGCGCCCGTCGTGATCACCGGAACGCTCCGACTCTCGGCGGGAGGCGGCGGCACTCTCGTCGCTGTCGAGATGACGATCAAGGCCGCGGTGCCGTTTGTCGGCGGCAAGATCGAGCAACTGTGCGCCGACCAGATCGAGGCGGCGTTGCGCCAGGAGGAGAAGATCGCGAACTCTCGAGTGTGACGACACGAATCAGCGATCGTGCAGTGCCCGCGGGCCCATCAGAAGACTGTGACGGATCCGGAATTGATGTTGACGACCCACATGTGGGCACCGTCGAAGGCAAGGCCATACGGACCCTGACCAGTGCTGAAAGGTCCGCCTGCGATCTGGGTGCCAAGGCCAGGGCCAGTCGTCACGAACACGGCCACACGATTTCGCTCAAAGTCCGTGACCCACATGTTCGATCCATCGAACGCGAGTGCGACGTAGTCTCCCTGCGGCCCAGCACCGATGGCGAAGGGACTTCCGGAAACCTGGGTGCCGTCCAGGTTGAACACAGACACGGTTCCCGAGTTCTGGTTGCCGACCCACATGTGGGTCCCGTCGAA
This sequence comes from Actinomycetota bacterium, assembly GCA_009697815.1. Lineage (GTDB taxonomy): Bacteria > Actinomycetota > Actinomycetes > S36-B12 > CAIYMF01 > Longivirga. Next base: position 739 of record WLRQ01000026.1, on the reverse strand, counting down.
GGCGATGCCGTCCGGGCCGCTTCCGGTTGCATAGTTGCCGGCCGCTTGGACATCGAGGTCGAACACCGTCACGGTGTCGGTAACGAGGTCGGTGATCCACATGTGGGAGCCGTCGAATGCGAGCCCCATCGGGGCGCCCCCGGTGGTGAAGGGGCTCCCGATGATCTGGGTGCCGTCGGGATTGAACACCGAGATGCTGCCATCGTTCTGGTTGGCCACCCACATGTGACTACCGTCGAACGCGATGCCGGTTGGACCATCGCCCGCGGCGTAGGTACCCGTTGGGGTGCCGTTCAGGTCGAACACGGAGACAGTGTCCGACGACAGGTTGGTGACCCACATGTGAGTGCCGTCGAACGCGACTCCCCACGGATGGCTCCCCGTGCCGTAAGTTCCGGTGAGAGCGCCGTCGAGGGTGAACACCGAGACGGTGTTCGACCCGAAGTTGCTCACCCACATATGGGACCCGTCGTAGGCCGCTGCCATGGGATAGGTCCCGGTGGAGTGAGTAACAGGACTGGGCGACGGGGTGTAACTCGTGCCGGGCCACAGCAACGCGGGGCCGGGCCACGGCGCACTTGCGACTGAGCCGCCAATGGTGAGGTTCCCCGTAATGGCGGCCGCGTTGCTGATCAAGCTGTAGCGAAGACCAACAGCGGCGGTGGGTGCAGTCGGCGCCGTGGCGGAGTAGTCGAAGGTCCAGGCGTGTGCGGTGTTGTCCCAGGTGCCGTTGACCGGG
>WLRQ01000025.1 GCA_009697815.1 Actinomycetota bacterium | reverse complement strand
GGTACCTCCAGAGCGGAACTGGGGACGTCAGCGGCGGGCCCGCGTCGTGCCCGTTGCCATGCTCCCATGCCCGCCGCGGATCGCCCGACGGCCGATCCGCGCGGAGCTCGACTATCGCTTTCGGATGATGTCCCGCAGGAGCCCCACCTGGGCCTCGCGCTCAATCCGGCGCTGCGAGTCGACCTCATTGTCGAGGGCGGCGCGCAGGACAGCCTTGGTGGCGCGAACGGCGGTGGCGGGTTTGGAGAGCACCGTGGCGGCGAGGTCGTCGACGGTGGTGTCGAGGGACTCTGGTGCGACCACCGTCGTGGCCAAGCCAAGGGCCAAGGCTTCGGACGCGTCGACCCAACGGCCCGTGACGCAGATGTCCAATGCGCGCGCGTAGCCCACGGTGCTGACCAGCGGCTGGGTGCCGCCGAGGTCGGGCACGAGTCCGAGAGTGGTCTCGCGCATCGAGAAACGGGCGTCTTCGGTGCAGATCATCAGGTCGCACGAGAGTGCGAGTTGGAAGCCCGCCCCTACGGCAGCCCCTGCGACCACCGCGATCGAGATGATGTCATCGCGATCGCGCAACCAGGTGAATGCTCCTTGGAAGCCCCTGATGAGCTCAGCTGCCTGCACATCGTCGACTGCGTTGATGGAATCGAGCATGTTCTCATTGTCGGCCTGGGGTGAGGGCGAGGGCGCGAACGTGCTCAGGTCGAGCCCGGAGGAGAACACCGTCCCGGCTGCTCGCACCATGACGACCCTGGTGCCCACCGGCAGTGACTCACCTACGGCGGCCAAGGCTCGCCATGTGGCGGGAGACTGGGCGTTGCGTGTCTCGGGCCGATCGAGTGTGACGGTGACGATCGGCTCTCCCGACGGCCCTGACCACGAGACCCGGATACCCCCAGCGTCAGCCGGAGCCTGGGGAACCAGTGAGGGGTCGGGATCTGGAGGTTCCGAGGGTGTCAGGACTTGGCCTTGCCCTTGGCCTTGGGCTTGTTGCCATTGGCGCCGCCGCGGCCGCGGAGAGTGACTCCGGACTCAAGGAGCAGCCTGTGCACGAAGCCGTACGATCGGCCGCTCGCCGCGGCAAGTTCGCGGATGCTCGAGCCTGATGTGTACTTCTTCTTCAACTCAGTCGTGAGCTTGGAACGCTCCGTGCCGGAGATGCGTCGACCTTTGGCGATCGGTGCCATGACTGCCTCCTGGGAATGTGGTGAATCTCTGTGGCTTTCGGATGATTGCTGAGGTGCGAGGAAGTCCACGAGAAGATCCACGAATAGATCAACTCTACCCCGGCCACCAACGGCGTAGAGACGTTCAAGGGGAATCCCATACTCACTCTTGGGAATTGGGCGATGCTCGCCCACGACGCACGCGCACAACCGGTACGAACTACGGAGATTGGGACACACCTAGCGGGAGACATCGATGCCCGGCCGCAGAGGGGCCCACCGCAGGATCTGGACGTCCACTCACCTAGTTGTGGATCAGGTGAGTATTCACTACCTCAGGCAAGCGAGACCAGATCGGCGTAGTCGGCGTTCCAATGGTCTTCGACGCCGTCAGGCAGGAGCAGGATGCGCTCGGGGTTGAGAGCCTCGACGGCTCCCTCATCGTGGGATACCAGCACGATGGCACCCTCGTAGGAGCGCAGCGCCCCGAGCACCTCCTCACGGCTCGCCGGATCGAGGTTGTTCGTGGGCTCGTCCAGGAGGAGCACGTTGGCCGAAGACACCACGAGGGTGGCCAGCGCAAGGCGGGTCTTCTCACCGCCCGACAGTGTGCCGGCGGGCTGATCGACGGAGTCACCCGAGAACATGAACGAGCCCAGCACATTGCGGATCTCGGGGGCCAGCAGGTGAGGCGCGGCGCTGCGCATGTTCTCCAGAACCGAGCGATCGGCGTCGAGTGTGTCGTGTTCCTGGGCGTAATAGCCAAGGCGCATTCCATGTCCGGGCTGGATCTCACCGGTGTCTGCCTGGTCGACGCCCGCGAGGATCCGCAGCAGCGTGGTTTTTCCCGCGCCGTTCAGCCCCAGGATCACGACGCGGCTGCCCTTGTCGATCGCAAGGTCGACGTCAGTGAAGATCTCGAGTGAGCCGTAGGACTTCGAGAGCCCCTCGGCGCGCAGTGGCGTCTTACCGCACGGAGCTGGCGTCGGGAAGCGAAGTTTGGCGACACGGTCGGTGCGCCGTGTTGCCTCTAGCCCGCCGAGCAGTCTGTCTGCTCGTTTTGCCATGCCTTGTGCGGCCTTGGCCTTGGTGGCGGTGGCGCGCATTCGATTGGCTTGCGAGAGCAGCACGGCGGCCTGCTTCTCGACATTGGACCGCTCGCGCTTGCGGCGGCGTTCGTCGGTCTCGCGCTGCGTCAGATAGGCCTTCCAGCCGATGTTGTAGACGTCGATCTCGCAACGGTTCGCGTCGAGGTGGAACACGCGGTTGACCGTGGCTTCGAGCAACTCGACATCGTGACTGATCACGATGAGACCGCCGCGGTGCGCCTTGAGGAACTCACGCAGCCACACGATGGAGTCCGCGTCGAGGTGGTTGGTGGGCTCGTCGAGCAGCAAGGTGTCGGCGCCGGAGAACAGGATCCGGGCGAGCTCGACCCGGCGGCGCTGACCGCCCGAGAGAGTGTCTAGCGTCTGCGCGAGGATGCGTTCCGGGAGGCCGAGGCTCGAAGCGATTGCGGCGGCCTCAGATTCGGCCGAGTAGCCGCCCGCCGCAGAGAAGTCGGCCTCGGCGTTGGCATAGCGCCGCATGGCCTTGTCGCGAGTGCTGTCGTCGGCGGATGCCATCCGCTGTTCCGCCGCACGCATGCGGCGTACTGCCTCGTCGAGCCCGCGCGCGGAGAGAATGCGATCGTGCGCGAGCACATCGCCGTCGCCCGTGCTCGGCTCCTGGGGTAGATAGCCGATGCCGCCACCGCGGGCGACGGTTCCGGCGGCAGGCTCACTTTCGCCGGCGAGCACTCGTGTGAGGGTGGTCTTACCTGCTCCGTTGCGTCCGACGAGGCCCACCTTGTCGCCGGGGCCGATGCGGAAGCTGGCATTGCCGAGGAGGAGCCGGGACCCTGCGCGCAGGTCGATGCCGGTGGCAGAAATAGTCACAGTGGGACGATTCTAAGCGCCAGGCTTGAGTCCTCCCGACCGTGTGACGTCCTCGAGGACATCGAGCGGCGTCGGCCATGGGCCTCCACGGCGAGCCGGGCGCAGGACGCTGTGCGCGAGTCTCCAGAATGTGGGGGTGACATCCCATCTGCGTCAGGTCGTGGCCGGCGTCGCCACATTCGAGTACGAGATGCTCACGTGGCGCATGCCGGCGGCCGTGGCGACATCGGCCTTGGGTCTCATGATCGTGTGTGTCTGGTCCGGTCATTCAGCGCAGGCCGTGCCTGTCGGCATTGCTGCGTTCTTCGTCCCACTTGCCACCACAGCCGAGCGTCTGCCCCGGCGCATCCTCACGCAGCTCTGGGTATTGGCCTGGGTGATGCTGGGAACCCTTACGGGTGGACTGCTCTCGTCTGATGCGACCCTCGTAACCACCGTGGGGGTGCTCGTGGCGGGCGCGTTCGGCTTTGGCTGCGGGTTCGCGGGCGGCGCGGGACCGAATGCCCGGCTTGCTGGAGTGTTGACGCTGGTGGCATTTGCCATCTTCATGGGGGCTCCCGACACGCCGGTCGGGGCCTTCGAGAGCTGTGCGCTGCTCGGCCTCGGCGGGGTGATCCAGATCGTGGTGATCGCGCTCGTGGGCGTCCGCGTTGCGACGAGTCGCGCCGGGGAGCCCGCGTCCGCCGGGCCCGGCGTCGTCAGACGCCTCCGAGAACGGCTCACGACGCGTGATGACTTCGTGCGCCACGGAACGCGTCTTGCGCTGTCGTTCATGGTGGCCACGATCATCGGGCAGTGGCTCTCGTGGCCACACGAGTACTGGATCCCGATGACGGTGGCCTGGGTCTCCCTCCCCGACGCCACTGGGACAGCCACGAGGGTGGCATCGAGGATGCTCGGCACATTGATCGGGATCGCTGTCGTCGCTGTTGTGTTGGGGCGCTCCCCCGTCTCGCAGTACGAGGTGGCAGTTGCCATCAGCGTCGGTGTATTCGTCGTCGTGGCGTTCTTCCGGGCGCAGTACGCGGTGGCCGTGGTCGGAGTGACGGTGCTCGCCGCATCGCTGCTCTCGCTGGCGGGCGAGTCCTTGGGAGTCACCGAGATCTTTCGCTTGATCGACACCCTCATAGCCGCGGTGCTGACCGTGGCATTCTCATTCTTCTGGCGGTCTATCCCGGCGGAGATTGCGTCAGAGTCTGCCTAGCGGCGCGTGAGTGCGGCCCGGGAACGTGATGGCCCGTCCAGTTGGTGGCCCTTGTGTGAGCTAGAGGTTGAACCCGAGCGCGCGCAACATCTCCCGGCCATCGTCAGTGATCTTGTCTGGCCCCCACGGTGGCATCCAGACCCAGTTGATGCGGTAATCGGCGACGACGCCGTCGAGGGCAGCACGTGTCTGGTCCTCGATGACGTCGGTGAGCGGGCATGCCGCTGACGTGAGGGTCAGATCGATGGTCGCGATATTGGAGTCGTCGACGGACACGCCGTAGACCAGCCCGAGGTCGACGACGTTGATCCCGAGCTCGGGATCAACGACATCCTTCAGAGCCTCGATAACCTCGTCGTCGGGTGTGATGCTCCCGCCACTGGCGAGTGGAGCGCTGGTCTCGGTCATGGTGTTACCTCCGGGGTGTGGCGTTCGACGGCCTGTGAGACCGCGTCCTTCCAGGCCATCCATGCCAGCAGCGCGCACTTGACGCGTGCCGGGTACTTCGCGACTCCGGCAAACGCGACCGCGTCGCCGAGGATTTCTTCGTCGGGCTCGACGGTGCCCCTGCCCTGCATGAGGGCCAGGAACGCGTCGGTGATTGATAAGCCTGCGGCGATGGTTCCGCCGACGAGTTGCTCGTGGAGCACGCTAGCTGACGCTTGCGAGATCGAGCAGCCTTGCCCGTCGTACGAGATGTCCATGACCACATCACCCTCGAGCGTGACGCGAACGGTCAACTCGTCGCCACAGGTGGGATTGACGTGATGGACCTCGGCCGCAAAAGGATCGCGGAGCCCTCGGCCTTGGGGGTGCTTGTAGTGGTCGAGGATGATCTCCTGGTAGAGCGACTGGAGTTCCATCACGCGACCCTGAAGAAGACCTGGGCCGCGCGCACGGCCGAGGCGAGGTCGTCGATGTCACGGGTGCCGTTGTAGACGTAGAAGGTCGCCCGCGTGGTGGCCGCGATGCCGAAGCGACGGTGCAGCGGCCATGCACAGTGGTGGCCAACGCGGACCTCCACCCCTCGATCGTCGAGCACCTGTCCGACGTCATGGGCGTGGACGCCCTCGACGACGAAAGAGACCGCCGAGCCTCGTTCGCGATTGTCCGTGGGGCCCACAACGCGGACGCCCGGAATCTCGGACAAGGCCTCGAGGGCGTATCCGGTCAGTGCGTGTTCGTGGGCGGCCACGGCCGCAAGGCCTCTCGCCGATCCATCACCCGACTCCAGCGACTGGAGGTAGTCGACCGCGGCGCCGAGCCCGATCGCCTGCGCCGCCATGGGGACGCCCGCCTCGAATCGCTGCGGTGGCGGCGCAAAGGTGGAGCCCTCCATACGAACCGTCTCGATCATCGAGCCGCCCGAGAGGAAGGGCGGCATAGATTCGAGGATCTCATAGCGACCCCAGAGCACGCCGATACCGGAAGGGCCGAGCATCTTGTGGCCACTGAACGCCAGGAAGTCGGCGCCGAGCAAAGAGACGTCCACGGGCATGTGGGGCACGGACTGACACGCATCGACCACGACGAGTGCGCCGACGGCATGTGCCGCATCGGCCACGACTCGGACGGGGGTGATGGTGCCCATCACATTGCTCTGATGGGTGAGTGCCACAACCCGAGTGCGTTCGCCGAGAACGGCTTTCAGGCCGTGGGCAGGGTGGTCAAGATCGAGCCTGCCGGAGTCGTCGACGCCAATCCAGCGCAGCACGGCTCCGGTCTTGTCGCACACCTCCTGCCACGGCAACAGGTTGGCGTGGTGCTCCATCTCCGTGACCACGATCTCGTCACCGGGACGCAACACGAAGCGCTCGGCACCCGCGGGAAGTGGGCGGCCGAACTGGGCCTTCGCGGTGGCGTTGCTGAAGGAATAGGCCACGAGGTTGATGGCCTCGGTGGCGTTCTTGGTGAACACGAGTTCGCGCGCCGTGGCCCCGAGCAGTGCCGCGATCTTTTCGCGCGCAGCTTCGTAGGCGTCGGTGGCCTCTTCAGCGAGTAGGTGAGCGCCGCGGTGGACCGCCGCGTTGTGCTGGGTATAGAAGCCGCGCTCGGCGTCGAGGACCGCGCTCGGCTTCTGAGAGGTGGCCCCGGAGTCGAGGTAGACGAGCCGATTCCCCCCGCGCACCGTGCGCGAGAGGATCGGGAAGTCTGCCGCGACACGCTCGACATCGAGGAGTCCGGTCACCGGTGCGTGCACGGCGGTCATGCCGAGGCCGCCGCCTTCACGTAGACGTCGTAGCCCTGGGCCTCGAGCTGGTCGGCGAGCTCGGCTCCGCCTTCGGCCACGATACGTCCGTCGACGAACACGTGGACGAAGTCGGGCCTGATGTAGCGCAGGATCCTGGTGTAGTGGGTGATCAGGAGGGTGCCGACCTCGCCGGTGGCCGCTACGCGGTTGACGCCTTCGGACACCACCTTGAGTGCGTCGATGTCCAGACCAGAGTCGGTTTCGTCGAGCACCGCGATCTTGGGACGCAGCAACTCCATCTGGAGGATCTCGTGGCGCTTCTTCTCGCCACCGGAGAACCCCTCGTTCACATTGCGCTCGGCGAAGGCAGGGTCCATGGACAGCGCGTCCATGGCCGTGCGCATCTCCTTGATCCAGTTGCGCAGTTTGGGTGCCTCGCCGCGGATGGCAGTGACGGACGTTCGCAGGAAGTTCGACACCGAGACGCCGGGTACCTCGACGGGGTACTGCATCGCAAGGAAGATGCCGGCGCGGGCGCGGGCGTCGACGCTCATGGCCAGGACATCTTCGCCGTCGAGGGTGACGGTGCCGCCCGTGACGGTGTACTTGGGATGCCCCGCAATGGAATAGGCCAACGTGGACTTGCCCGAGCCGTTGGGACCCATGATCGCGTGGGTTTCACCGGCGCGCACGGTGAGGTCGACACCGCGCAGGATCTCGCGCGGTGCGCCGTCGGTCTCGACGGTGACGTGAAGGTCGCGGATCTCGAGGGTGGCCATGGCGCTGTATCTCCCTGTTGCGGTGGTCATGTGCGTGCGTGGACTCAGAGTGCGGTCGTGTTGTGCGGTCGTGTTGTGTGGTGGTGCGTCAGCGAGGGACGAGATCGACGAGAACGACGGCGGCATCTCCGCTGCCCTCGACATCGACCTGGTAGATGTGGATCGGCGACACGGCGGGAGGCCCTGTCGGCTGGCCGGTGCGCAGGTCGAAGCGAGAGCCGTGGAGCCAGCACTCGATGAAGCAGCCGTCGACCTCGCCCTCGGATAGGGCCACATCGGCATGTGAACAGATATCGCGGATGGCGTGGATCTCGCCCTCCTCGTCACGGACGATCGCCACAGCGACGCCGTCGATATCGACGGCGAGGGCACCGGGCCACGGCACATCACTGACCTTGCAGACCTCGACGCCGCTCATCCGGTGTGTCCGGAATCGTCGTCAGCACCCTCGACGATCTCCAACCCGAGCTCGGAGTCGATCAGGGAGGACAGGCGATCTTCCCACTCGGGGAGACCGAGGCGCGAGATGACGTCGGAGAAGAAGCCGCGGACGACCAGGCGGGTGGCCACATCGGCCGGAATCCCGCGTGACATCAGGTAGAAGAGCTGTTCGTCGTCGAAGCGACCTGTGGCACTGGCATGTCCGGCGCCGACGATCTCGCCGGTCTCGATCTCCAGGTTGGGCACGGAGTCAGCGCGAGCGGCCTCGGTGAGGACGAGGTTGCGGTTGAGCTCGTAGGTCTCGGTTCCGATAGCGCCGGCACGGATCAGGACGTCGCCGATCCAGACGCTGCGGGCGATCCCCGCCTCACCCGCGGAGGGATCGCCCCTGAGGGCGCCCTTGTAGAGCACGTTGCTCCGGCAGTGTGGTGCGGAGTGGTCGATCAGCGAGCGGTGCTCGAGGTGTTGGCCCGCATCGGAGAAGAAGACGCCGAGAAGTTCGGCATCCCCGCCGGATCCGACATAGTCGACAGTGGGCACGAGCCGGACGAGGTTGCCGCCGAAGGTGGCCACGAATGAACGGAACTTAGCGTCGCGGCCGATCACCGCGTGCTGGCGCCCGAGGTGGACGGTGTCGTCGTCCCAGTCTTGGACGGAGACGAGTTGAACTTGCGCGCAGTCTCCGACGCGGACCTCGACATTGGCCGAGTAGGACGCGGAACCCACATGCTCGAGCACCACGACGGAGTTGGAGAATGGGGCAGCGTCGATGATGACGTGGCCGTAGGAGGTGCGATCGGCTCCCACACCCGTGATGCGGATGACGGTGGGGCGCGAGGCCACCACCTCGGAGGCGATGCTCACGACGATCGACTCGGGTGCTCCGGCCATCGCCAGGGCGCTGGGGCGGTCGAGAGGTGTGAGGCGTCGGGTGACCCGCGGGTCGGACGCCGCCACAATCTCGACGGACACCTCTGGTGCCGCGTCGATCGTCACGCGAGGAGCAACAGGGTTTGTTGCAGCCTCGCCGTGCAGCCCACGCATGCGGGCGAGCGGCGTGAAACGCCAGGCTTCTTCACGGCCGGTGGGGACGGGGAAGTCGGGCGCTTCGACACTGTCGGGGGTATCGGTAACCACACTCATATCAGCCGACTGCGCCTTCCATCTGAAGCTCGATGAGCCGGTTGAGCTCGAGCGCATACTCCATGGGAAGTTCGCGGGCGATCGGCTCGATGAAGCCGCGCACGATCATGGCCATGGCCTCGTCCTCGGACATGCCGCGGGACATCAGGTAGAACAACTGGTCGGCGCTGACCTTGGAGACCGTGGCCTCGTGGCCCATCGACGCGTCGTCGGTTCGTACATCGACATAGGGGTAGGTATCCGACCGGCTGATGTCGTCGACAAGGAGGGCATCGCACCGCACGGTGCTCTTGGAGCCGTGCGCGTCTTCGAGAACCTGCACCAGGCCGCGGTATGAGGTGCGGCCGCCACCGCGTGCCACCGACTTGGAGACGATGGACGATGAGGTGTTCGGTGCGGCGTGGACCATCTTGGAGCCGGCGTCTTGGTGCTGGCCCTCGCCCGCGAAGGCGATCGACAGGGTTTCACCCTTCGCGTGCTCGCCGACGAGCCAGACAGCCGGGTACTTCATGGTGACCTTGGAGCCGATATTGCCGTCGATCCACTCCATGGTGGCGCCCTGATGGGCGACGGCGCGCTTGGTGACGAGGTTATACACGTTGTTCGACCAGTTCTGAATCGTCGTGTAGCGACAGCGCGCGTCCTTCTTCACGATGATCTCCACGACTGCTGAGTGCAGCGAGTCGCTGGAGTAGATCGGGGCGGTGCAGCCCTCGACGTAGTGAACGTAGGCGCCCTCGTCGACGATGATCAGCGTGCGCTCGAACTGGCCCATGTTCTCGGTGTTGATGCGGAAGTAGGCCTGCAGTGGGATGTCGACCTTGACACCCTTGGGCACGTAGATGAACGAGCCGCCTGACCACACCGCGGTGTTCAGCGCGGAAAACTTGTTGTCGCCTGCGGGGATGATCGTGGCGAAGTTCTCGCGAAAGACGTCTTCGTGCTCGCGCAGCCCGGAGTCGGTGTCGAGGAAGATAACGCCCTGCTCCTCGAGATCTTCACGAATCTTGTGGTAGACCACCTCGGATTCGTATTGGGCGGCGACGCCCGAGACGAGTCGCTGCTTCTCCGCCTCCGGGATGCCGAGACGGTCATAGGTGTTCTTGATGTCGTCGGGGAGGTCGTCCCACGAGGCCGCCTGCTTCTCTGTGGAGCGGACGAAGTACTTGATGTTGTCGAAGTCGATGCCGCTGAGGTCTGAGCCCCAGGGAGGCATGGGCTTCTTGTAGAACAGGCGCAGGGCCTTCAGCCGCGTCTGGAGCATCCAGTCAGGTTCGTTCTTGCGCGCACTGATGTCGCGGACGACGTCCTCGTTGAGGCCGCGTCGGGCATTGGCGCCAGCGATGTCGGTGTCGGACCAGCCGAAGTCGTAACGACCCAGCCCCTCGAGCTCGTCGTGGATCTCGGTCGTCATGACAGGACCTCCGTGGCGGTGCGGGTGGTGGTGGGTATGTCGGTATCGCGGATGCGGGGAACAAGGGTGGTGCAGACGCCGTCGCCGTGCGCCAGGGTGGCCAAGCGCGTGACGTGGATACCGAGCAGCCGGCCGAAGGCCTCGGTCTCGGCATCGCACAGCGCTGGGAACTCGGCGGCTACGTGGGCCACAGGGCAGTGGTGCTGGCAGATCTGAACCGTGGTGTCGGAAACGCCCTCAACGAGGGATGCGGCGTAGCCGTCGTCATTGAGTGCAGAGACCAGGGCCGCCACGCGTTCGGTGACCGGAACCTTGGAGACCATGTCGGAGTATCGCGTCTCGAGTTCGGCCGCACGATGTACTGAGTAGGCGGCCACTGCCTCGGGTCCGCCGCTCTGGCCCAGGAACCGCAGGGCCCCCACCGCGAGATCGTCGTAGGCCGATTCGAACGTCTCGCGGCCCGATGCCGTGAGCGAATAGACGCGGGCGGGACGGCCGCGGCCGCGGGAGACGCCCCGACCTGCGGCCGGTCCGTAGGGAGCGCGTTCGGCGGATTCGAGGTGTCCGGTCTCGACGAGAGCGTCGAGGTGGCGACGAACCGCGGTGGTGGTCAGTCCGAGGCGCACCGCAAGGGCTGCGGTGGTCTGGGGACCGCCCTCGAGCAATGCGCGCGCCACCCGTGCGGGTGCGCCCATGAGCTCGCGAGTGGATTTCACAACGTCATTGTTACCTAATTAGGTCGATCGCGCGAACCACGGCACGTGGAGACCTGCCTCACACCCTCCGTGGCCTCCCCTCGCGCCACTGTCGTGCACGCGAAAGCGTGGCCGCGACTCCCCTTAGACTCCACGCGTGACTGAGGCTGGAACTCCTCGCGACCCCGGGAGCCACGGCGGTCGCCCGCTCTTGGCGCGGGCTGAGGTCGCCGTCGAGATCACCGACCTGGCGGTCTCGTACGGATCCACGCATGCCCTCGGCGGACTGAGCTTCGAGGTTCCGGCGGGTCAGATCACCGCCCTGCTTGGCCCCAACGGCGCGGGCAAGACCACCACGATCGAGGTCTGCGAGGGCTATCTGTCGCCAGATTCGGGTTCGGTGCGGGTGTGGGGCCTTGACCCCGTCCGCGACTGTGCAGCGCTGCGTCCCCGTGTGGGAGTGATGCTCCAGGACGGGGGCATCTACTCCTCGATCCGCGCCGTACCCATGCTGCGCCACCTCGCCTCGTTCTATGCCAACCCCCTCGACGTCGATGATCTTGTTGCTCGACTCGGCCTCGGTGGCGTTCGCGCCACCTACCGACGCATGTCAGGCGGGGAGAAGCAGCGGCTCGCCCTGGCGTGTGCGGTGGTCGGCCGCCCGGACCTCGTCTTTCTTGACGAGCCGAGTGCCGGTATGGATCCTCAGACACGGCTCGCGGCATGGGATCTGGTCGAACAACTCAGGGCCGACGGTGTCACCGTCGTACTGACCACCCACCTGATCGACGAGGCCGAGCGGCTGGCGGACCAAGTGGTGATCATCGATCACGGCCGGCTGGTCACGTCGGGCCCGACGGGCGAGTTGGTGGGCGGAGGTGGGGTCTTGTCCTTCACCGCGTCCGAGGGGCTCGACCTTGTCCCGCTGCGCACTCGGCTCCCCGCGGGCGCTGTGGTTCTTGAGGGCCCTCCGGGTCACTATCGCGTGGAGGGTGAAGTCGGCCCTCAGGTGCTCTCGGCGGTGGGATCTTGGGCCGATGCGCTCGGGGTGTCCCCGCGGGATATCTCCACCGGGCGCCGCAGCCTCGAGGATGTCTTCCTTGATCTGACCGGTCGCGAGTTGAGGTCATGAGTGTCAGCGGGATCACCACCGCACCCGGGGGCCTGTCCCCCATGCCGGGTGCGGCCCCTCGGAGACGAATCCTTCTCTCTCAGGCGCTGCACGAGATCCGGACCACCCTGCGCAACGGGGAGCAGCTGCTGCTGACCCTCGTGATCCCGCTCCTCCTGCTGGTCGGGCTCTCACATCTTCCGACGGACCTTGTGGGCCACTCCCCCTCGATCGACGCAGTGGCGCCGGGTGTGCTCGCGCTGGCGGTGATGTCCACCGCGTTCACCGGACAGGCGATCGCCACGGGCTTCGAGCGACGGTACGGCGTCCTCAAACTTCTGGGCGCGACACCGCTCGGGCGCTCTGGCCTCGTGGTGGCCAAAACCCTTGGGGTGCTGGCCGTCGAGGTGGTCCAGATCCTGCTGGTGGCCGTGGTGGCCTTCGTTCTGGGGTGGCAGCCGGTCGGATCTGCCCCTTCCGCAGTCCTTCTCCTCGTGCTCGGCACTGCGGCCTTTTCCGCGCTGGGGCTACTGCTGGCGGGGCTCTTGAGGGCCGAGGCGACTCTCGCGGTCGCAAACGGGGTGTACCTGTTGCTTCTCGCTGTCGGAGGAGTGGTGATCCCGGCCGACCGACTGCCCGCGGGTGTCGCGTCCGTCGTGTCCTTGTTGCCATCCTCGGCTCTGGGCCAGGGACTGCGCGATGTGCTCTTGCACGGACAGGTCTTCCCGCTGGGGCCTGTCGTGATTCTTCTGGTCTGGGCTCTGGTCGCGGGCACGATCACCGTGCGCACATTCCGCTGGTCCTGACTCCCGCGAGGATTCGCCTACCCTGATCACGTGAGCACCCAGATCAGCGCGGACGTCGACGGCACCTCCCCGCGATGGGTTCGAGGCATCTATGTCGCGAACCTCGTCGCGCAGATGGGCATTGTCGTCACCGGCGCTGTGGTTCGTTTGACCAGTTCCGGGCTGGGCTGTCCCAAGTGGCCTCAGTGCAGCGGCGAATCGATCACTCCCGTGGCCGGCCAGGTCGAGGAGTGGCACAAGTACGTCGAGTTCGGCAACCGTGCCTTGACGGGAGTGCTCATCGTGCTGGCCTTCGGGGCCCTCGCGGCAGGACTCTGGGACGCGCGTCGACGTCGGGCACTTGTATTGCCTGCGCGACGTTCGCTCACGTGGCTGGCGGCTGTGCCATTGCTGGGAACCGTCGCGCAGATACCCCTCGGGGGCATCACCGTTCTCACGGGTCTGAACCCGATCGCGGTGGGGTCGCACCTGCTGCTCTCTCTTGTGCTCATTGCACTGGCTACAGCTTTGGTGCACCGAGCTTCGGAATCGGGCGATGGCCCCCCGAACGACGTGGTCCGAAGGGAAATCCGCATCGGCGTCCTGACCCTCACAGGTGTGATGTCGGGCGTTCTCGTCGCCGGAATGCTGGTGACCGCGAGCGGGCCGCACGCTGGAGACTCGCGCACACATCGCCTTGGACTCGACCCGCAGACGATCAGTTGGCTCCATGCTGATCTCGTGGTGCTTGCGATCGGCCTGCTCATCGGCTTGCGGGTCGCACTCACAGCGACTGATGCGCACCCCCGGATCCGACGCGCCGCCACGGTGGCGCTCGCGGTCTTCCTCTCTCAGGGGCTCGTGGGCTACGTCCAGTACTTCACCGGGCTCCCCTGGGTTGTTGTCGGCGTGCACGTGCTCGGCGCGACAGTGGTGTGGTGGGTGCTCATCAGATTCTTGCTCGCGATCCGGACCCGTGGCGCTGTGCGCGGTGCGCCGAAGGCCTCAGTCTGAACGGGGTCAGCGAAGGCGTCGGAGTATCGCCATCGCGAGGGTGGTCGCGGCATGCGGGGCTTGGGGAAGAAACAGCGTCGGCTCGGTGAGCTCAAGCTCCATCAGGGCCAGTGCGCCCCGACCGTCGCGGACGAGGTCGACTCGGGCATAGAGCAGCCCTCGTGCATCGGCGGTGTTCATGATCGCCACCGCGGTGTCGCGTAGTTCGGGTGTCAGTGCGACGAGGCCCGAAGGATCGCCGTGCCCGCCCTCGGTGAGCGCGGGCACTTTGCGTACTGCGTGGCTGATCTCGCCGTCGAGAAAGACGATGCTCGTCTCACCTTCACCCTCGACCGATTCGAGATAGGGCTGGATCATCGCGGTGCGGCCAGTCGCGAGTATCGCGTAAACCTGCGCGCTCGCCTCGGTAGGTTCGCTGGTGCGGATCGTGTCCAAGGCGCCGGCACTTACCGTGGGCTTGACGACCACAGCTGGGCCGAAACGCGCGCGTACCGAGGTGATTGCGGATTCGGCGCTGGCCCCGTCTGACAGCCAGCTCGTGGGGACGATGTGAACGCCTTGGCGTTCGAGTGCCCGTAGGTACACCTTGTCGGTGTTGTGCAGAACGACGTCGAAGGGGTTCTCCAGGCGCGTCGACGTGCTCACCCCGCGAGCCCAGTCGAGGAACTGCCGGCGCCGTGGCACGTAGTCCCAGGCACTTCGCACCAGCACCAACGAGGCGCTTGCCCAGTCGATGTGAGGGTCATCCCACGCCGCCACCACGACGCTCAGGCCGACCGCATTGAGTGCGTCCGTCAGCAAGGGGATGTCGAAGTCGATATCCGCATGCGGGTCGTCAAGATCGACCTTGTAGGTGACGTAGGCGACGTCGATCACGGGAGCGGTGTCGCCACCCTCACCAGGGCAGGAGCGCGTCGAGGGCAACGGCTAGGAACAGCAGTGCCAGATAGCTGATGGAGCCGTGGAACAGGCGCATCGGCTTGACGTCCTCGTGTCCGCGTCGAACTCGCCGCAGCAAGGAATGTGCCTCGTAGAGGAACCAGCAGCCCAGGATCACCGCGGAGGCGGTGTAGAGCCGCGACATGTGGGCGGCAGGGATCAAAAGGAAGGATGTGATCACCATCGCCCAGGAATAGCCGATGATCTCGCGCGCCACCTGCGACAGCGGGGCAACCACGGGCAACATCGGCACGCCAGCGGCGGCGTAGTCGTCCTTGAATCGGAGTGACAGCGGCCAGTAGTGAGGCGGTGTCCAGAAGAAGACCACTCCGAACAGGACCACGGGCGCCCAGGTGAGCGACCCGGTGACGGCCGACCATCCGATCAGGATCTGCATGCAGCCGGCCGCGCCGCCCCAGACAATGTTCTGAGGTGTTCGACGCTTGAGCAGCATCGTGTAGCCGATGACGTACATGAGGATTGCTGCTGCGGTCAGTCCGGCGGCGAGGAGGTTCGTGGTGAGCGCGAACCACACCACAGAGGCTACGGCGAGAACGAG
Source organism: Actinomycetota bacterium (assembly GCA_009697815.1). Classification (GTDB taxonomy): domain Bacteria; phylum Actinomycetota; class Actinomycetes; order S36-B12; family CAIYMF01; genus Longivirga. Next base: position 21,217 of record WLRQ01000025.1, on the reverse strand, counting down.
CCCGAAGATGAGTCCAGAGCGCGGACTTATCTCACCTGTGACGAGAGGACGGTGGCCTGTGCGCACCATGAGCCCATCGATGTCTCGATCGATGACCATGTTCAGCGAATTAGCGCCGCCCGCCGCGAGGAATCCGCCGACGAGCGCTGCGGCGACCAGCGGGAGTGATGGCAGGCCCCGTGCCGCGAGGATCATGGTGGGCACCGTGGTGACGAGCAACAACTCGATGATCCGAGGCTTGGTGAGGGCCACATAGGCAGCCAGGCGCGATCTGGTCCGCGGTGTCTTCGGGAGCGACCCTCCGCGGACGGGATCGCCAGCGCCGACATCCGCACCGGGCACGCCGGGCCGGGGATCGATGGCGGTCACGAAAGCGCTCCGGGGGCTCGAACGGGGGACCCAGATGTCCTGGTCCCTCCGAAGTCTACCGGCCCATTCGCGGTCGGACCTCCCGCCGGTAGGCTCCGGCAGTGTGACGAGCGACATTGACTCCCCCGCCCCGTTCGACCCCGCCACGTGGACCGCGCTGGACACCCGGGCGGTCGACACCGCGCGGGTCCTGACGGCGGACGCCGTGCAGAAGGTGGGAAGTGGTCACCCCGGGACAGCCATGAGCCTGGCCCCGGCGGCATACCTGATTTTCCAGCACTTTCTCAGGCACGACCCCTCCGATGCCACATGGCTCGGCCGCGATCGCTTCGTTCTCTCGTGCGGGCACTCTTCGCTCACTCTGTACATCCAGCTCTACTTCTCGGGCTACGGTCTCGAGCTCAGCGATCTCCAGGCGCTTCGTACCTGGGGCTCGCTCACACCCGGTCACCCCGAGTACCGCCACACCGTCGGCGTCGAGACCACCACCGGACCTCTCGGGCAGGGACTCGCGACAGCGGTCGGCATGGCGATGGGTCAGCGCTATGAGCGCGGGTTGCTCGATCCCGACGCCACACCTGATTCCAGCCCGTTTGACCACCGCGTGTGGGTCCTGGCCTCCGACGGCGATCTCGAGGAGGGGCTCACCGCTGAGGCATCCTCGCTCGCGGGCACTCAGCAACTCGGCAACCTGATCGTGGTCTGGGACGATAACAAGATCTCCATCGAGGGCGACACGGCAGTGGCCTTCAACGAAGACGTTCTCGCGCGGTACTCCGCCTACGGATGGCATGTCGAGAGCGTCGATGTCCTGGCTGATGGCAGTGCTGACGTCCTCGCGCTCGCTGCGGCGCTCGATGCCGCCCGTTCAGAGACATCGCGACCTTCCCTGATCCGTCTCGAGACCGTCATCGGCTGGCCTGCCCCCACCTTGCGGAATACGGGCAAGGCGCACGGAGCCGCGCTGGGGGCCAGTGAGGTGGCGGGCACGAAGGAGATCCTCGGCTTCGACCCGGAGAAGACCTTCGAGGTGGCTGACGACGTCATCGCCCATGCCCGAGGCGTGAAGGATCGGGGCGCCCTCATCCGTGCACGCTGGGACGTCAGGTACGAGGCGTGGCGCACCACTCAGCCAGACCGAGCGGCTCTACTCGACCGCCTCGTCGCCGGAGTCCTTCCCGATGGATTGGTGTTGCCGGAGTTCCCTGCGGGTAAGGACATCGCCACCCGCAAGGCCAGCAGTGAGGTCATCCAAGCGGTGGCTGCGGCCCTTCCGGAATTCGTCGGTGGCAGCGCGGATCTTGCCGAGAGCAACAACACCACGATCGAGGGCGCGCCCTCGTTCCTCCCGGTCGGAACGGTGGTGGCTGAGTCGTCTCCCTTCGGGAAGAATCAGTCCCCGTACGGGCGCATCCTTCACTTCGGCGTACGCGAGCACGCGATGGGATCCGCCCTCACGGGGATGTCCCTGTCGGGGTTGCTGCGTCCCTTCGGCGGCACTTTCATGGTGTTCAGCGACTACATGCGCGGCGCAGTTCGCGTTGCGGCGATCATGCAGTGCAACGTCACCTATGTCTGGACTCACGATTCCATCGGGGTCGGCGAGGACGGCCCGACACATCAGCCTGTCGAGCACCTGTGGGCCTTGCGTGCGATCCCGGGTCTCGCGGTCGTGCGGCCGGCCGACGCCAACGAAACCTCGGTGGTGTGGCGCGAGATCCTGAGTCGCCGCCAGCCTGTGGGATTGGCTCTGACCCGGCAGAACCTGCCTACGTTCGATCGCACAGTGGTGGCGCCCGCGTCCGGCGCGGCCCGTGGTGCGTACGTTCTCGCTGAGGCCTCGAACGGCTCGCCGTCCGTCATCCTGCTCGCGACTGGCTCTGAGGTTCAGATCGCCCTCGCCGCGCGTGAGTTGCTGGAGTCCGAGGGGGTGGCCGCGCGCGTGGTCTCGATGCCGTGCCTGGAGTGGTTCGAGGAGCAGGACGCCGAGTACCGCGAGGCGGTCTTGCCGTCCTTGGTACGCGCGCGGGTGTCGGTCGAGGCCGGGATCGCCCAGGGCTGGTGGAAGTACCTGGGTACCGATGGCCGTGCGGTATCCCTCGAGCACTACGGGGCCTCGGCCGACGGGGCCACCCTGTTCCGGGAGTTCGGGTTCACCCCTGCTGCGGTTGTCAGTGCTGCGCGGGAGTCGCTCGCTGCCAGCGCTCGCTGACCTGAAGCCGGCTCCCCCACGGCGTCAGCTGGCACCGGACAATTCGTAGTCGATGTTGCGTGACATGGATCAACCAGGTCACGCCGAGGGCGCCGGGTTCACTAAGGTCGACGCATGTCCACTGATCGCCTCGCCGCATTGTCCGCCGCCGGTGTCTCTATCTGGCTCGATGACCTCGACAGGGCTCGTCTTTCGGGGTTCGGCCTCGCGGCCCTGGTTCGTGACTCACACGTGGTCGGGGTCACCACGAATCCGTCGATCTTCCACAAGGCCATCAGTGGTGAGTCGGCGGAGTACGCCAGTCAGCTGCACGACCTCGCGATTCGGGGCGTCGGGGTCGACGAGGCAGTGCGACTTCTCACGGCGTACGACGTCCGCTGGGCCTGCGATGTTCTGGCGGACGTCCATATCCGCAGCGGCGGTGTCGACGGCCGGGTGAGCATCGAGGTTGATCCACGGCTTGCGCGCGACGCCGACGCGACCGTGGCCGAAGCGAAGGCACTTGCCTGGACAGTCGACCGTCCCAACGTGTTGATCAAAGTCCCGGCCACGATCGAAGCGCTGCCAGCGATCACCGCTGTGCTCGCTGCCGGTATCAGTGTGAACGTCACGCTCATCTTCTCGGTTACCCGCTACGCGGCCGTGCTCGATGCCTGGCTCGCTGGGCTTGAGGCCGCGCTCGTGAACGGTCACGATCTTGCGAGCATCGAGTCGGTCGCATCATTTTTCGTCAGCCGCGTGGACACCGAAGTCGACACGCGCCTGCCCGCTGACTCACCTCTCCGTGGAACCGCGGCCATCGCCAATGCCCGGATAGCACATCAGGCATTCACCGCGATGATGGCCAGCGAGAGGTGGAAATCCCTTGCGGCTCAGGGGGCACATGCCCAACGTCCGCTGTGGGCTTCGACCGGTGTGAAGAACCCGGCGTACGAAGACACTCGCTATGTCGTAGGTCTCGTCACGCGCGATGTGGTGAACACCATGCCCGAGGCGACTATCGATGCGGTACGCGACCACGGCGACGTGTCGGTCGATACCGTCATCCCCGAATACGAGGCGGCCACAGCTGCTCTCCTGGCGCTGCGCGAGGCGGGGATCGACCTCGACGACGTGGTTGAGCAACTCGAGGTGCAGGGAGTCGACACCTTCGTGACCTCATGGGTCTCGCTACTCGAGAGCGTCAGCACGGCTCTCGCGTCTGCGCGAACCGCAGCGGGCCGCTGAGCGACCGCGCCATGCGGACCCAGATCTGGACGCCGTCGCAGAACCCCCTGCGGGATCCCCGCGACCGTCGATTGCCCAGGATTGCTGGACCGTGCAGCCTGGTGATCTTCGGGGTAACCGGAGACCTCGCTCGCAAGAAGCTCATGCCCGCGGTGTACGACCTCGCCAATCGTGGATTGCTTCCTCCGGGGTTCGCGCTCGTTGGTTTCGCGCGACGTGACTGGGTGGATGAGGATTTCGCGCAGATCGTCCATGACTCCGTACGTGAGCACGCCCGAACTGAGTTCAGCGAGGATGTCTGGTCAGAACTGAGCAAGGGCATCCGATTCGTCGCCGGTGACTTCTGCGATGACGAGGCCTTCGACTCGCTGTCGGATGTTGTACGCGACCTGGACCGGGTGCGTGGGACGCGCGGCAATCACGCTTTCTACTTGTCGATTCCGCCGAAGAACTTCGACCAAGTGGTCCAGCAGCTCAAGCGATCGGGCCTGTCGGAGTCGACCGACGGGGCGTGGCGTCGGGTCGTGATCGAGAAGCCCTTCGGGCACGACCTTGCCAGTGCGCGAACGCTCAACGAATCGATCGGCGAGGTGTTCCCGTCGGGTTCGGTATTCCGCATCGATCACTACCTGGGTAAGGAGACTGTGCAAAACCTTTTGGCCCTGCGCTTTTCCAACACGATGTTCGAGCCGATCTGGAACAGCAACTACGTCGATCACGTACAGATCACCATGGCGGAGGACATCGGCATTGGTGGTCGGGCTGGCTACTACGACGGCATCGGCGCCGCGCGCGACGTGGTGCAGAACCACCTCCTGCAACTGCTCGCTTTGACCGCGATGGAAGAGCCGCTCTCGTTTACTGCCCGAGACGTGCGGCTGGAGAAGGAGAAGGTGCTTACCGCCGTCACGTTGCCGTTGGACCTGAATCTGTACACCGCTCGTGGGCAGTACGCGGCGGGCTGGCAGGGCGGAAGACCCGTGATCGGTTTTCTCCACGAGGCCGGGATCTCGGCGTCTTCGACCACGGAGACATTCGCCGCAGTCAGGCTCGGGGTCGATACCCGCCGTTGGGCTGGAGTGCCGTTCTACCTCCGCACGGGCAAGCGGCTGGGTCGGCGAGTCACCGAACTCGCCATGGTCTTCAAGAAGGCCCCCCACCTTCCGTTCATCGGATCCGCGACCGCGGAGCTAGGGCAGAACGCATTTGTCGTGAGGATTCAGCCCGACGAAGGGGTCACCATGCGATTCGGATCGAAGGTGCCCGGCACAGCGATGGAGGTACGCGACGTCAACATGGACTTCGCCTACGGAGATTCCTTCACCGAATCGAGCCCGGAGGCGTACGAGCGGCTCATCCTCGATGTGCTCCTCGGCGATCCGCCGCTGTTCCCACGTCACGAGGAAGTGGAACTGGGCTGGAAGATCCTCGATCCAATTCTTGAGCACTGGGCCGCCCGGGGTGTGCCGGATCAGTACGAATCGGGAACGTGGGGGCCGCAATCTGCGGTCGAGATGATCGCCCGCGACGATCGCGTCTGGCGCCGACCATGAGCGTCCTACTCGAGGACACCACCTCGGGCGACATCAGCATTGCCCTGTCGGCGGAGCGATTCAGGCAGGGTTCGAGCACCGTCGGTAGAGTGCTGACACTCGTGATCATCGCGGACGAAGCGACCCAGGTGGACGCTGTCCGAGCGGCAGCCGCAGCCGCACGCGAGCATCCGTGCCGGATTCTGGCGGCGATCCCCCGGCCTGGGCGTGGCCCCACACGCCTCGATGCCGAGGTGTCGGTCGGCGGCAACGACGGGCTTGGCGAACTCGTCGAGCTCCGGTTGCGAGGGGCGCTCTCGCGCCATGTCGAATCTGTGGTGCTTCCCCTCCTAGTGCCTGATTCGCCCGTGGTTGTGTGGTGGCCGGGCCGCGCTCCCGCAGTGCCGTCAGCGGATCCCGTCGGACGCCTGGCCCAGCGCCGGATCACTGATGCGGCGGCCTCGGCGAGCCCGCAGCGGGCGCTGGAAGCGAGAAGAGTGGGCTACGCGGCGGGCGACACCGACCTTGCGTGGACCAGGCTTACCCAGTGGCGCGCACTTATCGCCTCATCCCTCGATCTGCCCACGGATCCCGTGATCGGAGCGATGATCAAAGCTCAACGACACAACCCTTCTGGCTCGCTGCTGGCCGCATGGCTTCGTGGGGGGCTCGGGGTCGATGTCGAGATCCGCCCGAGCCGGGGGCCGGGGCTCACCTCAGTCGTGATTCACACCGTCGGAGGTGACATCGCGATCAACCGTCCTGACGCGAAGGTTGCCACCATGACCAGGCCCGGGTTTCCGGATCGACAGGGTGCACTGCCCCGTCGTGGGGCCGAGGCGCTGATCGCCGAAGAGCTCCGTCGGCTCGATCCTGACGATGTGTACGGCGAGACCCTTGCCTCCCTGGCCCCGCTCGTGAAGACGATTGCCTCGGCCAGGAAGTCCAACCCCGACAAGGAATCGACGTCCCCGTCATGAGCACACCTGAAGTACTGGTTCAACATGATCGTGATGCGCTCGCCGCGTCGGTGGCGGCTCGGCTGGTCACTGTGATCGTCGAGGCACAAAGTGATCGTGGTCATGTACACCTGTGCCTTGCCGGTGGTGGCATCATCACGCGATGCCTCTCGGCGTTGCGCGCCTCCCCCGCATGCGACTCCGTCGACTGGTCGAGTGTCCACGTGTGGTGGGCCGACGAGCGGTTCTTGCCTGAGGGCGATGCCGAGCGCAACGAGACCAGTGCGCGCCTCGCCCTGCTCGATTCGGTACCGCTGGATCCCGCACATGTTCATCCGATGCCTGCCGAAGATGGGCGACGGGGCGTTGACGAAGCGGCAAGCCACTACTCCCAGACTCTGCTGAGGGAGTCTCGCCAGGACGACCACGCGGCCGTGCCCTCGTTCGACATCACCCTGCTCGGTATCGGCGAGGACGCGCATGTCGCGAGTCTCTTCCCGCAATCACCTGCAGTGCACGAGGCCGAGCGGTGGGTCGTGGGTGTGCACGGTGCGCCTAAACCTCCGGCTGCTCGGATCTCACTCACCCTGCGCGCGTTGGCGGCGTCGCAGGAGATATGGCTCATCGCGAGCGGAGCGGCGAAGGCGGATGCCGTCCGTCTCGCGCTGTCACCAGCAGGATCGGTGCAGGTGCCAGCGGCAGGGGCTCGCGGCCGGGAACGCACCCTGCTACTTCTCGATGCAGATGCGGCCAGTGCCTTGCCCGCGGAGATGGGACGGCCCGCCAGCCCTTGAGCATGGCGAGCAGTTCGCGACCGCTAGGGGTTGGAGAGCTACTTGTCTCTGATCTTGGCGAGGGCCTCGTTGAGGATCGCCTCGCCGTCGGCGTCGCTGCGACGTTCCTTCACGTAGGCCAAGTGCGTCTTGTACGGCTCTACCCTGCTCGCGGACGGAGGGTTGGCCTTATCCAGGCCGGCTGGCAGCCCACAGCGAGGACAGTCCCAGTTCTCTGGCACGACAGCCTCGGCGGCAAAGCTGGGCTTCGTCTCGTGCGCATTCGCGCAGTAGAAGACCACTCGGTTCCGCGGCGCTGTGTCACCCCGCTCGGCTTCGCCCATGGGTCCCGCGCCGACGCGGCTTCCGCGAATCGCACTGCCACTGCCCACAGGTGGTGCCTCTCTCGCGTACGGAGGTGGATCAGGACTTAAGGAGAAGACCGAGGCCGATCACGAGCGCGCCCCACATGACACCGAGGCCGACGGTGATGCGGTCGAGATTGCGCTCTGCCGCGCTGGAGCCTCCGAAGGAGGAGGAGATGCCGCCTCCGAACATGTCTGAGAGGCCGCCACCCTTTCCCTTGTGGAGCAGAACGAGCAGCACGAGGAGCCCGCTGATGATCATCAGCAGAATTTCGAAGACCAGAATCAGGGCGCTCACGTAGCTACTCACTCCCCTCGGACGTACCGGGAGCCCGGCACATCGACACAGGATACGTGACGTCTCCCGGACACCCGCGCGGCGCCACCCGAGAGTGCACCACCGCCCCCGTGGACAGCGATGACCTCACGACTCGTCTGCGGGATGCATGCGGTATCTCACGATGGTGACGAACTCTTCGGGATCAAGGCTGGCACCGCCGATCAGGGCACCGTCGACATCGGGTTGAGCCATGATGGCTGCGACATTCGAGCCCTTCACCGAACCGCCGTAGAGGATGCGAACGCGCTCGGCGAGGGGCGCGGAGTAGTGCTCGGCGAGCCGGGTGCGGATTGCGAAGCACACCTCCTGGGCGTCGTCGGGTGTGGCCACCTCGCCTGTGCCGATGGCCCACACGGGCTCGTACGCGACGACGAGAGTGCCAGCGCTCTCCTCGGGGAGTCCCGCGAGTGCTCCCTCGAGCTGTGTGAGGGTGTGGCTCACGTGGGTACCCGCCTGGCGGATATCAAGCCCCTCACCCACACACACGATGGGCGTCAGGCCGTGCCGGTAGGCGGCCTGCACCTTGGCGGAGACCATGGCGTCGGTCTCGGCATGGAACTGACGCCGCTCGCTATGTCCGACGACAACGTAGGTACACCCGAGTTTGGCGAGCATTGCCCCGCTGACCTCGCCGGTGTAGGCACCCTTGTCGTGTGCGGAGAGGTCCTGGGCTCCGTACTTGATCTCGAGCTTGTCGGCGTTGATCAGGGTCTGCACCGAGCGAATATCGGTGAAGGGCGGCAGCACGGCGACCTCGCACGCCTTGAGGTCCGCGTCGGTGAGAGAGAAAGCGAGTTTCTGGGTCACCGAGATGGCCTCAAGGTGATTGAGGTTCATCTTCCAGTTCCCAGCCATGAGCGGGAGGCGAGCAGTGGTCATGTCAGTCCTCCAGGACCGCGATGCCGGGGAGAGTACGTCCCTCGAGGAACTCCAGCGACGCACCACCGCCGGTGGAGATATGGGTGAAGCCGGATTCGTCTATCCCGAGCAGTCGAACAGCGGCGGCAGAGTCGCCGCCGCCGACGACCGTGAGGCCATCGACCTCGGTGATCGCGACGGCGATGGCGCGCGTGCCCTCGGCGTAGGGGGGCATCTCGAACACGCCCATAGGGCCGTTCCAGACCACGGTGCGGGCATCGGCCAGGCGTGAGGCGAACAGCGCCCGGGTGTTCGGGCCGATGTCCAGACCCATCCAGCCCGGCTCGATGCAGTCCGAGGCAACAATCTTGTGCAATGCGTCAGCCGAAAAAGCCTGGGCCACGACCACATCAATGGGTAGTACGAGTTCCACTCGTTTGGCGGAAGCGCTGGCGATCAGGCCCTTGACGGTCTCGATCTGATCGACCTCGAGAAGTGAGGAGCCGACCTCGTGGCCCATCGCGGCCAGGAATGTGAAGCACATGCCGCCGCCGATCAGCAGGCGGTCGACCGAGCCCAGAAGGTTCTCGATGACGCCAAGCTTGTCGCTGACCTTCGAGCCGCCCAGGACGACCGCGTAGGGGCGCTCGGGATCGGTGAGGACCTTGCGGAAGACCTCGACCTCGGCAAGGACCAGACGACCGGCCGCGTGAGGCAGTAGGCGCGCCACGTCCGTGACACTCGCCTGTTCGCGGTGTACGACACCGAAACCGTCACTAACGAACAGGTCGGCGAACGACGCGAGCTCTGCCGCAAGAGCGCCTCGTTCGCCGGGATCCTTGCTGGTCTCGCGGGAGTCGAATCGCACGTTCTCGAGCAGTGCCACCCCGCCGTCGCCAAGCCCCGCCACGACTGCGGCGGCAGAGGTGCCCGTGACGTCGGTGGCGAAGGAAACCGGCACACCGAGCAACTCGGAGAGGCGCGCTGCGATCGGGACCAGTGATAGCTCCGGCTTGGGCTCACCCTTCGGGCGGCCCAGGTGAGCGACCAAGACCACGCGGGCCCCGCGCGAACGCAGGGACTCGATCGTCGGCAGCGCCGCGCGAATGCGTCCGTCGTCGGTGATGACTCGCGTGCCGTCGCCGGAATCCTCAAGGGGGACGTTGAAGTCCGCCCGGACGAGAACCCGGCGACCGGCGACGTCGAGATCGTCGATCGTCAACATGATGTTGGCCGTCAGAGGGTCTTGCCGACGTAGGTAACGAGGTCGACGAGGCGGTTGCTGTAGCCCCATTCGTTGTCGTACCAGCCCAGGACCTTCGCGGAGTTGCCGATCGTGACCGTGATTCCGGCATCGAAGATGCATGACGCGGGCGAGGTGACGATGTCGCTGGAGACGATGGGGTCCTCGGTGTACTCGAGGATGCCCTTCAACGAGCCCTCGGCGGCGGCCTTCATCGCGGCGTTGATGTCCTCGCGTGAGACCTCGCGCGAGAGCGTGACGGTGAGGTCGGTGGCCGAGCCGGTGGGTACAGGGACCCGCATGGCGTAGCCGTCGAGCTTGCCCTTGAGTTCGGGCAGCGCGAGTGAGATTGCCTTCGCCGCTCCGGTGCTGGTCGGGATCAGGTTGATCGCTGCCGCGCGAGAACGTCGAAGGTCGGCGTGCGGGTAGTCCAGGATCACCTGGTCATTGGTGTACGCGTGGATCGTCGTCATCAGGCCCGAGACGATCCCGAACTCGTCGTTGAGCACCTTGGCCATGGGGGCAAGGCAGTTCGTGGTGCATGAGGCATTGCTGATGATCGTGTGCGAGGCGGGGTCGTAGGTCTCGTGATTGACGCCCATGACGATCGTGGCGTCCTCACCCTTGGCAGGTGCCGAGATGATGACCTTCTTGGCGCCGCCATCGATGTGGCCACGGGCCTTGGCCGCGTCGGTGAAGAAGCCGGTGGACTCGATGACGATGTCGACCCCAAGGTCGCCCCACGGCAGCTGTGAGGGATCGCGCTCGGCGAGAGCCACGATGCGCTTGCCCTCGACAACGATGGCGTCTTCGGTGGCCTGAACATCCTTGCCAAGGCGCCCGAGGATGCTGTCGTACTTGAGCAGATGCGCCAGGGTGGTGTTGTCGGTGAGGTCGTTGACGGCCACGATCTCGACGTCGGCGCCCTGAGCGGCGAGGGCGCGGTAGAAGTTGCGGCCGATTCGGCCGAATCCATTGATACCAACACGAACAGTCACGGTCGGGAGTCCTCGTCTTGTATCGAGTGACGACAGCCGGCGTCCTTGCCGACTCTCCGGGGCACGGCACGTGAGGTGCCGGCGAGATCAGGCAAACCCTATCGGAACCACGTCCGCGGTTTACTGCCCTCCGACAACATCGGGCCACGTCACACTGGAACGGCCCCGCGGGAAGGGGCTCGAGATCAGTCGAGATCGATGAGATCCGCGGGGATTCCGGACTCGGTGTCGGGAATCCCGAGTTCTCCCGCGCGCTTGTCCGCCAGGGCCAGGAGACGGCGGATACGGCCTGCGATGGCGTCCTTCGTCATCGCAGGGTCGGCCAGGGCGCCGAGTTCCTCGAGGGACGCTTGCTGGTGCTCCATCCGCAGCCGGCCGGCTTCCGCAAGGTGGTCGGGCACCTCCTCGGCCAGGATCTCGAGTGCGCGCGCTACGCGGGCCCCGGCGGCGACGGCTGCCCTGGCCGAACGCCGCAGGTTGGCATCGTCGAAGTTCGCGAGGCGATTGGCCGTGGCACGGACCTCGCGGCGCATCCGACGCTCCTCCCAGGCCATCACTGAGTCATGGGCACCTAGGCGGGTCAGGAGCGCTGCGATGGCGTCACCGTCGCGGATGACCACGCGGTCGACGCCACGTACCTCACGCGGCTTGGCCGAAATGCCGAGCCGGCGGGCGGCGCCCGAGAGCGCAAGGGCTGCCTCGGGACCAGGGCAGGTGACCTCAAGGGAGGAGGAACGGCCCGGCTCGGTCAGTGAACCGTGCGCCAGGAAGGCCCCCCGCCAGGCAGCCTCGGAGTCGCAGAGCGAGCCATTCACGATGGCTGATGGCAGTCCACGGGTGGGACGCCCGCTTGCGTCGACGAGCCCAGTCTGACGGGCTAGCTGCTCACCGTCGGTGTGGACCCGGACGAGGTAGCGGTTGCCCTTGCGGAGCCCACTGGGATGTACGACCGTCATCTCACTCGCGTGGCCGAATACCTGCGCGATGTCGTTGCGCAGGCGTCGGGCGGCGAATGCTGTGTCGAGCTCGGCTTCGATGACGATGCGGCCACCGACGATGTGGAGCCCGGACGCAAACCGCAGGATCGCCGAGACCTCTGCCTTGCGACAACACGGCTTGGTGATCTTCAGCCGTGCGAGTTCATCCTTGACCGCAGCCGTCATCGCCATGTTCCGGATCCTGCCATGAGCGTCAAACACCCTGAGGTTCGGGCTCACTGCCGAGGGGTCGATTCAGTCGGGCGCGAGAACCCCGACGGGAGCGGATCAACCGACGAGGATGCCACCGAAGGCCGACGCGAGTAGATCAACGTCGTGGTGTGGCGTGCCCTCACGAGACGCCACGGGGGCCAGCACGAGCCGCCCCCCCAAAGCCGACGCGGCTGCCGCGAGGGTGTCGACGTCAGTGACCCTCGAGGGATCGGCCAGCACCGTGTCGACGCGCAGCCCGGGAACCTGGGCGGCGAGGACCTCGAGATGGCGGTGAGGTGAGAACCCGGACGTTTCCCCCGGCTGAGCAGCGAGATTGAGAACCACGATGACCCGGCCGCGAGATGACTGCACCGCGTCGGCGATACCTGGCACCAGCATGGGCGCCAGGACGCTGGTGAACCATGATCCGGGGCCCAGCACGATCGCTTCGGCGTCGGTAATCGCCTCAAGTGCAGCGGAACAGGCCTGCGCATCAGCTGGCTCGATGCGCAGGGCGACTACCTGGCCACGGGTGCTAGCCACCTCTACCTGGCCGGTGATCCGCTCGACGATGTTGGGGTCATGGGGGTGCAAGCCGATGACATCGGCCACTACCTGCAGCGGCTCCGTGGCGACAGGAAGGACGCGACCGTGCGCCCCGAGCAGTGCGCCGACCCAATCGAGTCCCGTGACGATATCTCCTGTCTCCTCCCAGAGGGCGGTGATCAGCAAGTTCCCCAGGGAGTGACCGGCGAGCGGGCCGTTCCCGGCGAACCGATGCTGCACCACGCGACTCCAGGTGCGTCCCCAACTGTCGTCTCCACACAGCGCTGCCAGTGCCATCCGAAGATCACCGGGTGGCACGACATCGAACTCGCGGCGTAGCCGTCCGCTGGAGCCGCCATCGTCGGACACGGCCACCACGGCCGTGACGTCGTCGGTGACGCGTCGAAGCGCCCGGAGACTCGCGGCGAGGCCGTGACCGCCACCAAGGGCGACCACACGCCGGCCCGAGGTCTGCGGCATGCGACGCGCGGGTCCTGACGAGCTCATTCTCGTCCGAGATCGCGATGGACGACCAGGACGTCGACGCCCACCTTCACGAGACGGGCGGCGAGATTCTCGGCCATCGCCACACTCCGGTGCTTGCCTCCGGTACACCCGACCGCGATCGTGACATAACGCTTTCCCTCGCGAAGGTAGCCGTCGGAGACCAGATTGAGCATCCCGGCCATGCGGTCCAGGAAGTCCCGTGCCTCGGGAATGCCGGTGACGTAGTCGCTCACGTCGGCGTCGAGGCCCGTGAGATCTCGAAGTTCGGGAACCCAATACGGATTCGGGAGGAAGCGCACGTCGTTGACGATGTCGGCATCGAGCGGCAGCCCGTACTTGAAGCCGAAGGACATCACGGTCGCCCGCAGTGCGACTCGGTCGGTGCCCTCGAAGGCTGCGTCGACCTTGCGGCGGAGGTCGTGGACGTTGAGAGAGGAGGTGTCAATGACGAGGTCGGCCCTAGCGCGGAGATCCCCCAAAAGGGCACGCTCCCGAACGAGGCCCTCGAGAATCCCTCCCGAGCCCTGCAACGGGTGGGGCCGGCGGCTGCTCTCGAACCGCCGTACGAGCTCGTTGTCACCCGCTTCAAGATAGAGAACGCGCAGGTCGATCCCTTGGCTGAGGACGTTCGTGAGACTTTCGGCGAGATCGTCGAACATCCGGCCCCCGCGGACATCGACCACCACCGCGAGCCTTTCGATGTCGACGGCCTGCGAGAGGTGCACCACCGCTTGCGGAAGCAGCACCGGAGGGAGGTTGTCGATGACGAACCAGCCGAGGTCCTCCAGCGCCCGCGCCGCAGTGGAGCGTCCGGCCCCGGACATGCCGGTCACGAGTACCAGTTCGAATGGGTGCTGGGACATCGTGCCGATTCCCCTGGTTCTGGTGGTGAGTTCGACGCCCGAGTCAGGCGTCATTCGATGATCTCACCGGTGGAGACGTTGACACCCGCTACTGGTGCCGTGGCCATCAGCGTGTCTATGACGGACTGAGCGATCGTGGGACCGATCCCGGGAACCGTCGCAATCTCCTCCACCCCCGCGGCCCGCAACTTCTTGAGTGAGCCGAACTGCTGAAGTAAGGCTTTGCGTCGGGCGTCGCCGAGCCCGGGCACGTCGTCGAGGAGGCTGTCGAGCATGCGCTTCCCGCGCTTCTGGCGTTGATAGCTAATGGCGAACCTATGGGCCTCGTCGCGGAGACGCTGGAGGAGGTAGAGCCCCTCACTGGAGCGAGGAAGGATCACCGGGTCCGGATCTCCAGGGAGCCACACTTCTTCGAGGCGTTTGGCGAGCCCGACGATCGTCACGTCTGTGATGCCGAGTTCGGATAGGGCGGCCTGCGCGGCGTCGACTTGAGGTTGGCCGCCATCGACTACGAAGAGTTGGGGCGGGTAGGCGAACCGGCGGGGCCGCCCGGTCGTCGGGTCGATGCCGGGTGTGGCCTCGTGACCCTCGGCCTCGGCCACGCGCTGTTGGTCCTCGAGATGGCGGGCGAACCGTCGTGACACCACTTCGGCGATTGAGCGGGCGTCGTCGCTGACGCCGTCGCCCGCCGCTCCGCGGATGGCGAATCTTCGGTACTCGGATTTACGCGCGAGGCCGTCCTCGAAGACCACGAGGCTGGCCACTACATCGGTTCCCTGCAGATGGCTGATGTCGACGCATTCGATCCGTAGCGGCGCCTCGGGGAGCTCGAGGGCCACTTGCAGTTCCTCGAGCGCCTGACTGCGAGCGGTGAGATCGCTGCCGCGTCGTGTCTTATGCAACACCAATGCTTGAGCGGCATTACGGGTGACGGTCTCGAGGAGATCACGCTTGTCTCCGCGCTGCGGGACGCGAACCTCGACGATGGTTCCGCGAAGATCGGCAAGCCAGGCCTGAGTCACGAGGTGGGAACTCGGCAACGTGGGAACAAGGATCTCCCGCGGGACCGCCTCACGTGGCTGCTCTGCGTAGAGCTGCACGAGTAGGTGCTCGATGAGATCCGCAGTGGTGACGTCCTCGACCTTCTCGACGACAAACCCGCGTTGCCCGCGGATTCGTCCTCCGCGAACGTGGAATACCTGAACCGCTGCCTCAAGATCGTCGTCGGCGAGCCCGATGATGTCGGCGTCCGTGTCATCGCCGAGGACGACCGCGCTCTTCTCGAGCGCGCGTTCAAGGGCGCGGAGGTCATCACGAAGCCGAGCGGCTCGTTCATAGTCGAGCGCGTTCGAGGCCGTGGTCATCTCTCGCTCGATGCGCTTGGTGAAGGCTCCCGTGTGGCCCCCGAGGAACGCGCAGAAGTCGTCCACGATGCGGCGGTGCTCGGCAGAGTCGACGCGGCCAACGCAGGGCGCCGAGCACTTGCCGATGTAGCCCAGGAGGCAAGGACGCCCGATCTGTCCGTGACGCTTGAACACCCCCGAGCTGCAGGTGCGTACGGGGAACACCCGGAGCAACAGATCGACGGTCTCGCGAATCGCCCACGCGTGGGTGTAAGGCCCGAAGTACCTGACTCCCTTGCGTTTCGCGCCCCTCATCACCGTGACACGCGGATACTCCTCGTCGAGGGTGACGGCGAGATAGGGGTAGCTCTTGTCGTCGCGATAGCGCACGTTGAAGCGTGGGTCGTACTCCTTGATCCAGGAGTACTCGAGTTGAAGTGCCTCGACCTCGTTGTCGACGGTGACCCAATCGACGGACGACGCAGTCGTCACCATCGCCTGGGTCCGCGGATGCAGAGCGCTGAGGTCCTGGAAGTACGACGAGAGCCGACTTCTCAGGCTCTTGGCCTTGCCGACGTAGACCACACGTCCGTGGGGATCGCGAAAGCGGTAAACCCCAGGCGCGTCCGGAATCTCGCCCTGAGCAGGGCGGTAGGACGCGGGATCGGCCACGAGATCTGACGCCCCTGTCAGCTGAGATTGATCGAGGTGCCGGACACGGTGAGAGCCACGGGGGCGAGGGGACTGTTCGCGGGCCCGTTGACGACCGAGCCGTCCGTGGCAGAGAACTTGCTGCCGTGGCAGTTGCAGTTGATGGCCCCATCCGAGACGTCGGACACCAGGCAGCCCTGATGAGGGCACACTGCCGAAAAGGCCTTGTATGAACCGGCTGTCGGTTGGGTGACGACTACCTTGCGATCAGCCAGGATTGCACCCCCGCCGACCGGGACATCGGAGGTGCTCAGATCGGGGGCATCCGAGGGAGAGGTCGTCGGGCTGGAGTTGACGGCAGTGCTCGACGCGGTGTCTGAACTCGAACCGCTGGTCGAACTCGAACCGGTGGCCGAACTCGAACTGGTGGACTCGGGCGACGTGGGCGATCCGCACGCGGCGGTGACAGCCGCGGCCGCCGCCACGATCCCGGCGGTGGTGAGAATCTGGCGGCGGGTTGGGCCGGAGATTGTGTCGATGATGTGATCCATGGTGCTCCCTCGTGGTGGTCAGACAACGGTAGGGGCTGATGTGCTGCCCCTGGTGGCGCGGCTCGCGGAAACGGCCTTCGTGCGAGTCGTTGGTACCGCAGCAGCCTTGGTCGCGGATGAGCGACTGACCCCACCCTTCTGTGAGACCGGACGTGTGTTGGGCGCGGGCGCGGCAGCGAGGATCTCGCGGAGGAACGATCCCGTGTGACTGCCCTCGACATTCGCCACGTCCTCGGGAGTGCCGGTGGCGACGACCAGACCGCCGCGGTTGCCGCCCTCAGGTCCCATATCGATGACCCAGTCCGCGGTCTTGATGACGTCGAGGTTGTGCTCGATCACCAGGACACTGTTGCCCTTGTCGACCAGCGACTGGAGGACTCCGAGGAGTTTGCGGATGTCTTCGAAATGCAGCCCCGTTGTCGGCTCGTCCAGGACATAGACGGTGCGGCCGGTGGACCGCTTCTGCAGTTCGCTCGCCAGCTTGACGCGCTGCGCTTCGCCGCCGGAGAGCGTGGGTGCCGGCTGGCCGAGCCTGACGTAGCCAAGCCCCACGTCAACAAGGGTCCGAAGGTGGCGCGCGATCGGTGGCACGGCTTCGAAGAACTCGAGCCCGATCTCGATGGGCATGTCGAGCACCTCGGAGATCGTTTTGCCCTTGTAATGAACCTCGAGGGTTTCCCGGTTGTACCGCGCGCCATGACACACCTCGCATGGCACATAGACGTCGGGCAGGAAGTTCATCTCGATCTTCAGGGTGCCATCCCCCGAGCATGCCTCGCAGCGTCCGCCCTTGACGTTGAAAGAGAATCGGCCCTGGAGGTAACCGCGCATCTTCGCCTCGGGGGTCTCGGCGAAGAGCTTGCGCACGTGGTCGAATACGCCGGTGTAGGTGGCTGGATTCGAGCGCGGAGTTCGGCCGATGGCGCTCTGGTCGACATGCACGACCTTGTCGAGGTGCTCGAGGCCGCGCACGCGGCGATGGCGTCCGGGCACAGACCTCGCGCCGTTGAGTTCTCGCGCGAGCGTCGTGTAGAGGATGTCATTGACGAGCGTGGATTTGCCCGAACCGCTCACCCCGGTGATCGCGACGAAGCAGCCTAGAGGGAAGGAGACGTCCACATCTTTGAGATTGTGCTCGCGAGCACCCTCGACGATCAGCTCGCGTCCTGCCGTGACGGGTCGTCGAACGGGTGGAATCTCGATCCGGCGTCGGCCGGAGAGGTACGCACCGGTGAGGGAGTCGGGATGATCGAGGAGATCCTGCACCGAACCGGACACCACGATCTGCCCCCCGTGCTCGCCAGCCCCGGGGCCGATGTCGACCACCCAGTCGGCCTGGCGAATCGTGTCCTCGTCATGCTCGACCACGATCAGGGTGTTGCCAAGATCGCGAAGCCGCACGAGGGTCTCGATGAGGCGTCGGTTGTCGCGCTGGTGCAGTCCGATGCTCGGTTCGTCAAGCACGTAGAGAACGCCGACGAGACCGGAACCGATCTGGGTAGCAAGGCGGATGCGTTGTGCCTCGCCGCCCGCGAGGGTGCCTGCGGCGCGGTCGAGTGTGAGGTAATCGAGCCCCACGTCGACGAGGAACCGGAGCCGCTCATTCACTTCCTTGAGCACGCGCTCGGCGATCTGACGTTCACGCGGTGAGAGCTCGAGTTCGCGCAGGAAGTTGGCGCAGTCGCCGATGGGCATCGCCGCGACGTCGGCAATCGACCGGCCGCCCATGGTGACGGCGAGGCTGATCGGCTTGAGCCGGGCGCCGTTGCAGACGGGGCAGGGAACCTGCCGCATGTAGCCCTCGAAGCGTTCACGACTGGTATCGGTATCGGCCTCAGCGTGTCTGCGCTGAACGTAGGGGATGACTCCCTCGAACGCGGTGTTGTAGCTGCGTTCGCGGCCGTACCGGTTCTTGTAGCGGACATGGATCTGACCGGGGTGGCCGAACATCACGGCCTTCTGGGCCGCGGGCGACAGCGAGGCCCACGTGGAGTCGAGGGTGAACCCGAGGTCCTCTCCTAGTGAGGTGAGAAGGCGTTCGAAGTACTCGCTGATCGTTCCACTCGACCACGGGCCGATGGCGCCTTCGGCGAGGGTCATCGAGGGGTCGCTGACAATGAGCTCGGGGTCGACCTCCATGCGCGTGCCAATCCCACTGCACTCGGGGCACGCACCGAACGGGGAATTGAAGGAGAACGATCGAGGTTCGAGCTCCTCGAACGAGAGATCGTCATAGAGGCACGCGAGATGCTCGGAGAACATCCGCTCACGGTCGGGATGGTCGTCGGGAAGGTCGACGAAGTCGAGGGTGACGAGTCCGCTGGAGAGTCGCAGTGCCGTCTCGATGGAATCGGTGAGACGTCGCTTTGATTCCGACTTCACCGCGAGGCGATCTACCACGACCTCGATCGTGTGCTTCTCAGACTTCTTGAGGGTAGGCGGCTCGGCGAGTGAGTGAACGACTCCGTCGACGCGCGCGCGCGAGAAGCCCTGGGTTTGAAGTTGGCGGAAAAGGTCGCTGTACTCCCCCTTGCGCTCGCGAATCACCGGTGCGAGCACCTGGAACTTGCTGCCCGCGTCGAGTTCCAGAATCCGGTCGACGATCTGCTGGGGTGTCTGCCGGGCGATATCACGACCGCACTCGGGGCAGTGTGGGCGTCCGGCTCGTGCATAGAGCAGGCGCAGGTAGTCGTAGACCTCGGTGATCGTGCCCACGGTCGAGCGAGGGTTGCGGCTGGTTGACTTCTGGTCGATGGAGACCGCGGGTGAGAGCCCCTCAATGAAGTCAACGTCAGGCTTGTCGAGCTGGCCGAGGAATTGACGGGCATACGCCGACAGGCTCTCAACGTAGCGGCGCTGACCCTCGGCGAAGATCGTGTCGAACGCGAGCGAGGACTTGCCCGAGCCGGAGAGCCCGGTGAACACGATCAGAGCGTCACGAGGCAGATCGAGCGAGACGTCCTTGAGATTGTGCTCGCGGGCACCGCGGACGACGAGACGGTCTGCCACGAGGGCTCCTCCGGATTCTTCACTGACGAGACAGGGTCAGGCGCACATGCCCCGACCTCCGGTCCAGGTTAACGAGTCGGAGAACTGCGCACATTTCCGCGCCCCTCACAAACGGTTGCCCTATGGTCGGAGAGTGACAGACGACACCTTTGTTGAGGATCGCCGCGCTATCCTCGAATCATCGATTCGGCTCCTTTCTGCCGTGGACGCACTGACCGACTCCGACATGCGTGCCCCCTCACTGTTGCCCCAGTGGTCGGTTGCCCATGTGCTGACGCACCTCGCGCGGAACGCCGACGGCATGATCCGTCTCGTTGAATGGGCCCTCACGGGTGTGCCCCGTCCCATGTACGACTCCGTGGAGTCACGCGCTGCCGACATCGAGACGGGCTCACTCCGCGGTGTCGGTGCGATCGCGCTGGATCTGCGTGCGGGTGCGGTTCGACTCGACGATGCGGTGGCGAGCCTGCTCGCCGGCCCGGATGAGGCGCGCGAGCGCCTTGTTGTGTTCGGGGCACCGCAACCCGGCGTGGTCGCGTCCTCGCCGGCGCACACCTTGATCTACGCCAGGCTTCGTGAGTTGGAGATCCACCATGTTGACCTCGGTCGCCCTTCGTACCTGCCGTCGGACTGGTCCACTGAGTTTGTCGATCGCACCATGAACTGGCTCGACTCGCGCACGGGGCCGCCCGCCGTTGTCGGAGTTCCCCACGAAGTGCTGGCCTGGCGACTCGGCCGCGGCGCGGCGCAGACGGTCACGCGCGATGATGGTTCCGCACCAGGAGAGCCCCCAGCCTGGTGAGGGGTGACGGTACGCGGGATGATCTGAACGTGACATACACAGGCAACGTATCCCTCGGCGGCCCCGCAGATGTGCGCGCACTGACGCACCTCACGATCTCCAAAATCGAGGTGGGGCCACACAGCAACAACGCGTATCTGCTGCGCTGCAACACCACGGGGGCCCAAGCTCTCATCGATGCGGCGAACGATGCTGCCGTCCTGCTTGATCTCGCCGGACAGGATGGCTTGGCTGCGGTGATCACCACCCACGGTCACGTCGATCACTGGTACGCGCTCGCGGATGTGGTGTCAGCGACGGGGGCTCGCACGGTCGCGCACGACCAGGATGCGGGCTACCTGCCCGTTCCGACCGACGAACGGGTCTCGCACGGTGACACGATCAGTTTCGGGGAGATCGTCCTTACGGCGATTCACTTGGTCGGCCATACCTACGGTTCGATCGCACTTGTGTATGACGACCCGACTGGCCCACCTCACCTGTTCACCGGGGACAGCCTGTTCCCGGGGGGTGTTGGGCGAACCTGGGATGAGCCGGCGCGCTTCGCCTCGCTGTACAGCGACGTCGTGGAAAAGATCTTCAACTCTCTGCCAGATGAGACGTGGGTTTATCCGGGCCATGGACGCGACACCACACTGGGCGCAGAACGGCCAGACCTAGCCGATTGGTGGGCCAGGCAATGGTGAATCCTTGCTAGATGCCACCGCGAGGGCCACGCCATCCTTCAGCGGTTCTCAGGGGATGCCGAGCTTGGTGACGGTGCTGTCGCTCTTGTAGGCCACCCACATGTGGGTGCCGGGTTTGGTGGGGTCGAGGTCCAATCGCACGGTGGCGGGTCGGGCTGGGGGGATCGCCAGGCCGGACGTCACTCGACTCAGG
>WLRQ01000024.1 GCA_009697815.1 Actinomycetota bacterium | reverse complement strand
TACGAAGGCCGCCCCACACCGCGGCCAATAGGCACTGTCTCGCGCACCAGACCAACAGTGACGAGATCGGTGATCAGACCGCCGACCGTGCTGCGATTCAACCCGGTGTGACCGACGACCTCTGACCGTGATGTTGGGCCACCGTCGTGAAGGAACCGGGCGAGCGACGCCAGGTTGTGGCGGCGCACCTCATCCTGGCTCGCTCCCGCGAACGACATGGGCGGTCCTTCCCGAGCAGGGCAGAGCATGGGTTACGTGGTTCAGGGCAAAGGCATGGGACGTTCTATCGGATCCTGTGACGAAGTCTCGGTTGCCCCGAGCGTAGTGCCCGCTAGAAGCGTCCGGTGGCAGCCGCTCTTCGCCGCGAGAGCGCGTCGACGCTGGCCGCAACGAGCAAGACAAGCCCCGTGACCACATAGACGACACCCGCGGGTTGGTTCAGAAGCGCCATGCCGTTCGCAATGATGGCAACCACGAGTCCACCGACGATTGCATCAACCGGGCGTCCCTTTCCGCCAAACAGGCTCGTGCCCCCGATCACCGCTGCCCCGACGGCGTAGAGAAGGGTCTGATTGCCGCCAGTGTTAGGTGTGACCCCGTTGTCGCGGCTGCCGATCAGGATGCCGGCCACCGCTGCCATGGTCGAGCAGATGATGAAGCAGATCAGGCGGATGTTTGCCACATTGATACCTGCTCGACGCGCCGCTTCCGCGTTTCCCCCGACCGCGTAGACGTGACGGCCAAACGCGGTGCGGTTGAGCAGGATCGTCAGGCCCACGAGGAGAAGTATCAGCACAGGAACAACCATGGGAACGCCCATGATCGAGGTCGCCTCGACGTTGACACTGCGCTCACGGCTGAGCAAGAAGGTGACGATCCCGAGAAGAACGACCAAAGTGCAAAACTTGAAACCCCACACCGAGAATCGCTCTGCGTGAAGCCCCTTCGCCCGCCTCTTGGCCATACGTCGGTAGCTAACAGCGCCGAAGCCCACCACCACCAGGACGTACAACACCCACCCCTGCCAAAGTGCAAGGTTGCTGTTCATCACCGCGAGCAAAGTCGGATTCGAGATGGAGATCTGCCCCCCCTCGCCGATGATCTGCAACAGCACTCCCTGAAGGGCGAGGAAGAGCGCGAGAGTCACTACGAAGGAAGGGATCCCCAAACGCGCGACGAGAAGCCCGATCACCAGGCCGATCAGTGCTCCGCTTGCTAGACACACGATGACGCCGATCCACCAGGGCATCCCGTGGTTGGTCACCGCCACCCCGAGAACGGCACCGGCGGTACCTGCTGTAAAGCCAGCTGAGAGGTCGATTTCACCGAGAAGAAGGACGAACACCAGTCCCATCGCGATGACGATGACCCCGGCACCCTGATTGATCAGGTTTGCGAAATTGAACGTGGTGGGGAACGTATCGGACCTGAGACCAGTGAATACGAGTGCAAGCACGATGAGTCCCAGCACGGCCGGTAGGGCGCCAACGTCTCCGCCCCGCACCTTGGCCAGGTAGTCACTGAGCGCTGTCGTCGCTCGCTTGTCGGGGGCGTCAGCGAGGCCCGGAAGGTCGCGCCCTGTCACCGTTGACATCAGATCGCCCCCTGGTCGGTCGATTCGGACCCGGACCGCTCGCCTGTCGAGATTGTTGTGGTTGCCCGAGCAGAATCCACGTCAAGCCGTCCCGACGTGATCAGTTGCACGATCTCGGCGTGGGAAACACTCTTGGCGTCGATCTGCGTTGCCAGGCGCCCCAAGTACAAGACGGCAATGTCATCAGCAACGGCCAGCACATCGTTCATGTTGTGGCTGATCAGAATCACCGCCAGTCCGTTGTCAGCGAGCTGCCGCACGAGTTTGAGCACCTGCTCGGTCTGGGCTACTCCCAGGGCCGCGGTGGGTTCATCAAGGATGACCAACTTCGAATTCCACAGAACCGACCGCGCGATCGCCACAGTCTGTCGCTGGCCACCCGAGAGACTCGCGACCTTCTGCCGCACTGAGCTCACCGTGCGGACGGACAGGCTCGCAAGCGTCTCGCGCGCGCGCTTCTCCATCGTCTCATCGTCAAGAAGGCCATTCGAGGTGATCTCGCGACCCAAGAAGAGGTTGTCAACGATATCGAGGTTGTCGCACAACGCGAGATCCTGATACACGACCTCAATGCCCATGGCATTGGCCTGTTTGGGATTGGTGACGTTCACCGGCTCACCCTCGAACCGGTAGTCACCACCATCGAAGGTGTAGATGCCAGCGATGGCCTTGATCACCGTGCTCTTGCCAGCACCGTTGTCTCCCACCAGGGCAGTTACCCGGCCGTACCTGACGTCGAGGTCGACATCTCGGAGCACCTCCACGGCGCCGAAACTCTTCGTGACCCCTCGCAGGCTCAACATCGGCGGTGCCTCGGCCAGGGCCCTGGGATCCTGGGCCGAGAACGTCGCGCTCATAAGTCCTCACAGGTACGAGAATGCTGCTCGAAAATCAGGACGGCCACAGTGTCATTTCCCATGTGGCGAGGGCGAATACCCGGCTCCCCAGAAGGGGAGCCGGGTATTGCGCACTCAGGAAATGCTGAACTTCGTGCAGAGTGCCGCGGTATCGCCCACGCACACCTTCGCCGCGGTGGCGTATCCGGCGTCGAACGGGGCCTTGATGTTGGCCTGGGTCACCCACACCGGTGTCGCATACGCGGCACCAATGTCCGCAACCTCGTTGTTGATCTTCGCCGTCGCGAGCGCCACATCCGAGCCGTCGCCCTTGATGATGCCGATCGCAAGCTTGGCAGCAAGGTCAGCTTCGAGGTTGACATCCTTGAACACGGTGCCGCACTGAGTTCCGGCCATGACCCGCTGCAGTCCTTCGTCAGAGGCATCCTGGCCGGTGATCGGCACGCTCTTAGCGAGACCGTTCTTCGCCAGGACGATGGCCGTTCCGCCGGCCATGGTGTCATTCGCCACAACCGCGCCATCGATCTTGCCCTGGTTCTGGGTGTACATCTGCTCAAACACTGTCTGGGCCTCTGTCGCCGACCACTTCCCGGTCTGGTCTCCGACGAGCTTGTAGTCACCCGAATCGATCTTTGGCTGCACGGCCCCCGCGTAGCCCTCCTTGAACAACTTCGCGTTGTTATCGGTCGGGTCGCCGTTGATGTACACCACGTTCGCCTTCGTCTTGCCCGCGGCCGTGAGACAGGCAATGAGTCCGTCGCCCATCAACTTGCCCACCTGCACGTTGTCGAACGACACGTAGTAGCTCGCGGTGCCGTTCAGAGTGAGGCGGTCGTAGTCGATGCTCTTGATTCCGGCTGCGGTTGCGTTCTTCTCGCACGCGGCCCCGCTTGCCGAATCGATGTTGACGATCATGAGCACGTCAACCTTCTCGGCGATCATGGCGTCACAGATCGAGCTGAACTTCGTGGCGTCCTTTGTGGCGTTCTGGATGTCGTAGGTCACTCCCGCCGCGTCAAACGCCTTCTCGAGGCTCGGACGGTCGTTGCTCTCCCAGCGCGGTGAGGTGGTGGCGTCGGGGAGAATGACGCCGACCTTGCCGGAGGCTGCAGCGCTCGACGAGGTGGAAGGCTCGCTGCTGCTACTGCAGGCCGCCAACGTGAGTGTCATCGCTGCCGCGGCAATGATGGCCAATGATCGCTTGCTCATGGTCGTCCTCTCTCGCACGGATTCCCCGCGCCAGTGAATCCGGGTGAGCCACCCGGGAGGGCGCAACCGACCCGTCAACGACGGATCTTATGAATGTTGCCAGCGCGAACATATTGCGGCCAAAGATTCGTTGCCCCCTGAATGGATCAAGAATTCGTTGTCTGAGATAACAATTTGATCACGCGGTGAATCACAGGTGTGATTTGCCCAGATTCGGTCCAGATGTCCAGAGTCAGTTGAGCCGAGGACGCCAGCGACTGCCGTGCAAGGCCTCTTCCACGAGAGCCACGGCGCGTGCCGTCCGGGCAAGCCGCGCACCTTCAGCCTCAAGCGCGCGCAGGGCTGAGTCGAGTACCTCGGGTGCGACGTGTTCGCCAAGTTCCCTTCGGGCACCTGCGTACGCTGCGCGCGCGCCGACCAGCGCGGCCTCCACGTGATGGGCCGCGAACCGGGCGATCACGAGTGGATGGCGCCGGAGCACCTCGTGTGCCCGATAGTCCGGCGGGCACTGATCGAGCAGCCAAGAGAGGGCGCCCTCCTGCCAGTCGGCCACATCAGGCGGGCGCACCTCACGAGGCCAACCCGGTGGCGAGACCGACTGAGCCATGAGACCCCATCGAGGTGTGAAGCGTGATGCCCTAGGGCAGGGCGGAGATCCTGGCCGCGGTCAGCCTACGAGTGAACGCAGGACGTACTGAAGGATGCCGCCGTTGCGGTAGTAGTCGGCCTCGCCAGGGGTGTCGATGCGCAGAATCGCGTCGAAAGCCACCAAGGATCCGTCGTCCTTGCGCGCCTCTACCCTGACCGTGCTCGGTGTCCGGTGCTCATTGAGTTCGGTCACGCCCGTCACGGAGAAAGTCTCGGTGCCATCGAGGCCCAGAGAATCAGCAGTCGACCCCGCCGGGTACTGCAGGGGCAGCACGCCCATACCGATGAGGTTGGAGCGGTGGATCCGCTCGTAGGACTCCGCGATCACTGCGGCTACCCCCAGAAGTGCCGTGCCCTTCGCTGCCCAGTCGCGGGATGAGCCCGAGCCGTACTCCTTCCCCGCCAGAATCATGAGCGGGATCTCCAAGGCCGCGTAGGACTGCGCGGCGTCGTAAATGAACGACTGCGGCGAGCCTTCCCGGGTGAAGTCGCGGGTGTACCCACCTTCGACGCCATCAAGGAGTTGGTTGCGGAGGCGAATGTTGGCGAACGTGCCGCGAATCATGACCTCATGGTTACCTCGGCGCGATCCGTAGGAGTTGAAATCCTTCCGGTCGACACCGTGGTTGTTCAGATAGTGGCCGGCAGGGGTATCTGCCTTGATGGAGCCCGCGGGGCTGATGTGGTCTGTTGTGACTGAGTCGCCGAGCTTGGCCAGCACCCGCGCGCCGACGATGTCAGTAACGGGGTCCGGGGTTGCCCCCATGCCATCGAAGTACGGGGGCTTGCGAACGTATGTGGAGTCCGGGGCCCATTCGAATGTATTGCCGGTGGGCGTCGGGAGTGACTGCCACCGTGCATCACCGGCGAACACGTCGGCGTACCGCGAGGTGTACATCTCGGAATCGATGCACGAGTCGACGGTGGTCTGCACCTCAAGCGGGGTCGGCCAGATGTCGCGCAGGTAGACAGGGCGTCCATCGTGGTCGACACCGAGAGGCTCACTCGTGATGTCGATATCCATCGTGCCTGCGATCGCGTAGGCGACGACGAGCGGCGGCGATGCGAGGTAGTTCATCTTGATGTCAGGGTTGATCCGGCCCTCGAAGTTGCGATTGCCCGAGAGCACCGCCACCGCTGCCAGATCCGCTGAGTCGATGGCGTCACTGACGACCTCCGGCAGCGGGCCGGAGTTGCCGATGCACGTGGTGCAGCCGTATCCCACGAGGTTGAAGCCGAGTTGGTCGAGATAGGGGGTGAGCCCGGCCTCGTCGTAGTAGTCGGTGACGACCTTCGAACCCGGGGCCAACGTGGTCTTGACCCAGGGGCGCCGGGTGAGGCCCTTCTCCACGGCCCTCTTGGCGAGCAATCCCGCGGCGATCATCACTGAAGGGTTCGAGGTATTGGTGCACGAGGTGATCGAGGCGATGGTGACGGCGCCGTGGCCGATCGTGACCGACTGACCGTCGATCTCGAAGCTGGCCGTGCGGTCGGGCTCGGTGGTGTACGCCGACAGCGCCGAGGCGAACGCGGTCTTGGCTTCGGTCAGCGACACGCGGTCCTGGGGACGCTTGGGGCCCGCGATCGAGGGCACCACCGTTCCGAGATCCAGGGTGAGGTACTCCGAGTAGGTCGGCTCATGGGCTGCGTCGTGCCAAAGACCTTGGGCCTTCGCGTAGGCCTCGACGAGCTGAACCTGCTCCTCGGGCCGCCCGGTAAGCCGGAGGTACCTGAGGGTCTCCTCGTCGATCCCGAAGATGGCCACAGTAGAGCCATACTCGGGGCTCATGTTGCCGATCGTGGCGCGGTTGGCCAAGGGCACTGCAGCGACGCCCTCGCCATAGAACTCAACGAACTTGCCCACGACTCCGTGCTTGCGCAGCATCTCGGTGATCACAAGTACGAGGTCCGTGGCGTTGGCGCCCTCGTAGAGCTCCCCGGTGAGCTTGAAGCCGACGACCGTCGGGATGAGCATCGACACAGGCTGCCCCAGCATCGCGGCCTCCGCCTCGATACCGCCGACGCCCCAGCCCAGGACACCGAGTCCGTTGACCATCGTCGTGTGCGAGTCGGTGCCGACGCAGGTGTCGGGGTATGCCTGACCGTTGCGCACCATGACCACACGAGCGAGTGATTCGATGTTGACCTGGTGCACGATTCCGTGACTGGGCGGCACCACCTTGAACTCGTCGAACGCCGTTTGCCCCCAGCGCAGGAACTGGTAGCGCTCACGATTGCGCGCGTACTCCAGCTCGACGTTCAGACCGGCTGCCTCAGGGGTGGCGAAGAAGTCTGCGATGACGGAGTGGTCGATGACGAGCTCGGCAGGTGCCAGCGGGTTGATCTTGTTCGGGTCTCCCCCGAGGTCCTTCATCGCCTCGCGCATCGTGGCGAGGTCAACCACACACGGAACGCCGGTGAAGTCCTGCATGATCACGCGGGCGGGTGAGAACTGGATCTCGTCGGACGGCTCAGCGGCAGGGTCCCACGAACCGAGGGTCGCGATCTGCCCGGCCGTGACGTTGTGACCGTCTTCGGTGCGCAACAGGTTCTCGAGCAGGACCTTGTGCGTGAACGGAAGTCGCGAGGATCCCTCTACCGCGTCAATACGGAAGATCTCGAACGTCGCATCGCCGACCGTGAGGTCGGACCGGGCACCGAAACTGTCCTTGCTGGCCATCGCCTGCGTCCCTTCGCCGAACCTGATCCCGAGTCGTCATCGGGAGGCTGTCTCGTCGCGAACTATCTCGACATCAAGATAGTTCATGGTATCGGCCTAGGTAGCCCTCTCACGTCCGGGGTCGCTCGTGAGGGCGACGATCAATCACCGAGGCGGTAGAAGAAGTGCCACGGTCTCGAGATGTGAGGTCATCGGGAACAAGTCGAATCCACGCACGGACCCCACAGTCCATCCGGCGCCTGCCATATGACCGATATCGCGCCCCAGCGACGCAGGGTCGCACGCCACATAGGCCACCGCCCGCGGAGTGAGGGCCATGACGCGGTCAAGTACCCCAGCACCCGCGCCGTTGCGGGGCGGATCGAGTACGACGATGTCCACACTCGTGACGCCCTCAGGGCCGGCGGCGGCGGACGCCGCAAGCCATGACTCGACCGGAGCGGCATGGATTCGCACCTGGGGCAGATCATGAAGATTGCGTCGGGCATCCCCACAGGCGAGCACTGAGAACTCGACGGCATCCACGCGGCCTTCCGGCCCCAAATCCGCCGCAAGACATCCAGCGAAGAGCCCCACCCCCGAGTAGAGGTCGAGCAGGTGCTCGCCTGGCCGCGGAGCCAAAGCCTCGCGCACCGCGTCGACGAGGACATCGGCCGCACCAGGATGCACCTGCCAGAAGCCATCGGCCTGCACCCGCCATTCCCGGCCACCCGCGAACTCGCGGACCCAGCCTCTCCCGCGACGACCGGGAAGGACCACGTCCTCCGGGAGGCCTGGCATCGCGCCGGACGGCACAGACCCCGGTGGGTCAATCACCACGGCGCGGTCACCCAGGGACGAGGCGACCACCGTGACCTCGTCAGCGCCCTGCCACTGTCGCCAGGTGACGTCGGTGCTATCGACCGCATCAGTGACGAGGGGGCAGGAGTCGATCACCTGCACCCGATGCGAACGGCTACGCCGAAAGCCCAGCGACCCATCCTCGTCGACCGCGTATCGCACGCGGGTGCGCCATGACAATCCCTCGATGTCGCCGGCGACAGCCTCGACGCGCACTGACTCCTCGAGTGGGACGCCGTTGATCGACTCGATACCCCCGAGACGCGTGAGCTGTTCGCGCAGGACGTCAGACTTCATGCGACGCTGGGCCTCGAGCGAGACATGTTGCCAATCGCATCCTCCGCACTTACCCGCTCCCGAGTGGGCACATGGTGGGTCCACGCGATCGTCGGAGGGCTCCACTACTGCGACAGCATCAGCACGAAGGTAGCGGCCTTTCGCGCCCTCCCCGGTGATGACCACATCGACGACCTCGCCAGGTATCGCGTGGCGCACGAACAGCACACGACCCTCATGGCGGGCGACGCAATGCCCCCCGTGGGCCACGCGTTCGACCCTGACAGTGGCCTTGTCCCCGCGCACCGGCGACTTGTCTGTCACAGCCGCTCGCCCTCGGAACTCGGAGCGCCGGGCGATGGGGAGTTGTCGACGTACTCGGCCGCCACCGTCGCATCCTGTGTCGATCTGTTGGGCTCACCGCGACGAACAGCTCCAGGACCGACTGATTCGGGACGATCTGCCAGCAGTTCACTCGAGGCGAGTTGCCACGGCACAGCGCACACCATGACCCCCGGGGAGAACAACAGGCGTGCCTTGAGCCGGAGTGCGCTCTGGTTGTGCAACAACTGCTCCCACCACCGACCCACCACGTATTCGGGGATGTACACCACCACGAGGTCGCGCGGGCTTTGACGGCTCAGGCTGCGCACGTAGTCGAGCACAGGCCGCGTGATCTCACGGTAGGGCGAGTCCAGAACCTTCAGTGCCACAGGAATGGCCCGGCGATCCCATTCACGGGCGAGATGCGCTGTCTCCGCAGGATCGACATCGACCGTAAGCGCCTCGAGCGACGACGGGCGAGTCGCACGTGCGAATGCGAGCGCGCGAAGGGTCGGCTTGTGGATCTTCGACACGAGGACGATCGCATGGACGCGCGACGGCAGGGTGACAGTCTCGTCCTCGTCCGCGGCCAGTTCGACTCGCACTTGGTCGTAGTGCTTGTGAATCGACTGCATGAGCAGGTACAGCAGCGGCATCGCGATGCAGACGATCCACGCCCCCTTCGTGAACTTCGTGGCCAGGACGATCACCAGCACGGAGCCCGTCATCACGAAACCGACGGCATTGACGGCGCGGCTGCGCAGCATCGTTCGACGTTCCGACGAGGTCGGATCACCCCGCAGAAGAGCATTCCAATGTCGAATCATCCCCAACTGGCTGAACGTGAATGAGACGAATACCCCGACGATGTAGAGCTGGATCAGGCCAGTGACATCAGCCTTGTAGGCGACGACAAGAACGATGGCGAGACCGGCAAGAACCACGATGCCGTTGGAGAAGGCAAGCCGGTCTCCGCGCGTGTGCAGTTGCCGAGGCAGATACCCGTCGCGCGCGAGAATCGACCCCAGCACCGGGAACCCGTTGAACGCAGTGTTGGCAGCAAGCGCCAGGATGAGAGCGGTGGCGAACGACACGTAGAGGAACCCCAACGTGAACTGCCCGAACACCGCATCGGCGATCTGTGCGATGACCGTCTTCTGTGCCTGACCCGCGGGCAGCCCGACAAGATCGATGTCCTTCTCAGTGACCTTGACATTGGTATAGAGCGCCAGCCAGGTGATCGCCGAGAACATCGTCATTGCGATCGCCCCGAGCATGAACAACGTGGTCGCCGCGTTCTTGCTCTTGGGCTTGCGGAAAGCAGGGACACCGTTGGCAATGGCCTCAATACCGGTGAGGGCCGTCGTACCCGAGGAGAACGACCGGGCAATCAGGAACAGCAGCGCGAGGCCACCGAATCCCGCTTCGGGGGTGATCTGCCACCCAGCGCTCTCGGCCTGCAGCACGTCACCGGTGGAGATCCGGAAGATCGCATAGCCGAGCATCCCGAAGATGCCCACCACAAACCCGTAGGTCGGGATAGCGAACAGGGCCCCGGACTCGCGCACCCCGCGCAGGTTCATCAGGGTGATGACGACGATCGCCCCGACAGCCCACTCAACCTTGTTATCGCCGATCACCGGGTAGGCCGACGCGAGGTTGGCCACTGCCGACGCGATAGAAACCGCGACGGTGAGCACGTAGTCAACGAGCAGTGCACTGGCGACAAAGACTCCGGCTCTAGCGCCAAGGTTCTTCGTCACGACCTCGTAGTCGCCACCGCCGCTCGGGTAGGCGTGGACATTCTGTCGGTACGAGGCCACCACGACCGTGTAGATGAGCACTACGAGGGCAGCGACCCACGGGGCGTAGGAGTACAGCGCGTATCCACCCAGGGAGAGCACCAGCAGGATCTCTTGCGTGGCGTAGGCATTCGACGACAACGCGTCGGACGCGAAGACTGGAAGGGCAATCCGCTTGGGTAGAAGGGTCTCGCTCAGACGCTCACTGGACAGAGCCCGACCGACCAGGAGTCGCTTCGCTGAACCCGACACTTTGGACACGTCTGCAAACTGTACGGCCCTGGCGGGCGATCGCCCCGCCGCAGCACCGTGTAGCGTCGGCCTCGTGCACGTTGTCATCATGGGATGCGGTCGAGTGGGGTTGGCGCTCGCGCACACCCTCGACGAAGCCGGACATTCGGTCTCGATCGTCGACCAGGACGCCTCGAGCTTCACCAAACTCCACCCGGGTTTCGCCGGCAGCACCATCACCGGCATCGGGTTCGACCGAGATCGACTGATCTCCGCTGGGATCGAGCGCGCCGACGCGTTCGCTGCGGTCAGCAGCGGCGACAACTCCAATATCCTCGCCGCGCGTGTAGCTCGCGAGACATTCGGTGTGCCCAACGTCGTTGCCCGTATCTACGATCCGCGCCGGGCTGAGGTCTACCAGCGTCTGGGCATCCCGACGGTGGCGAGCGTCGCCTGGCAAACCGATCAGATCCTGAGACGGATCCTCCCTGAGTCCGCCGGAGATGAGTGGCGTGACAGTTCCGGACGAGTCGCCCTCACGCCTTTGGCCTTCGACGAGAGCTGGATTGGGCATCGAACCTCGCGGCTCGAGCGCGAGTCCGGCACACGCATCGCATTCATCACCAGGTTCGGAGAAGGCATGATTCCGGACGTCGACACGGTGGTGCAGGCCGACGACGTCATTCACGTGATCCTCGATCCCAGGCGCCGCGTGGAATTTGCCGAGATCTTCGCGCGCGGACCGGAGGCCCACTGATGCGCGTCGCCATAGCCGGTGCCGGCAAGGTTGGCCGAGCAATCGCCAGGGAACTGCTCAGCAACGACCACCAGGTACTGCTGATCGACCGCGATTCGGCCAAGGCCCGCCCTGATGTCGTGCCGGGGGCACAGGTCCTGCTCGGCGATACCTGCGAGATCGCCGTCTTGGACGACGCAGATCTGCCGTCATGTCAGGTGCTCATCGCGGCTACGGGAGATGACAAGGTCAACCTTGTGGTCTCGCTGCTGGCGAAAACCGAGTACGGCGTGCCCCGAGTAGTGGCGCGCGTGAACCACCCCAAGAACGAGTGGATGTTCGACGAATCGTGGGGTGTCGACGTCGCGGTGTCCACACCGCGCATGATGTCAGCGCTCGTCGAGGAGGCCGTCACCGTTGGTGATCTCGTGCGGTTGTTCACGTTCCGGCAGGGCAACGCCAACCTGGTCGAACTCACGCTGTCCGCGACTTCGGCCGTCGTGGGGTCGCGAGTCGCCGAGGTCCAATTCCCCACTGACACGGCATTGGTGGCGATCATCCGCGACACCCGCGTGATCTCCCCCAGCCCTGACGACTCACTCGAATCAGGCGACGAACTCCTCTTTGTCGCCTCACCCGATCAGGAGCAGGCGCTCGAGGACCTTCTCGGCGACTGACCGTCTCGCCTGATCGAGGCACGCGGCCGTGCGATTCCTAGTCCGACAGCGCCGGGGGATGACCCTCGGGGGGAACCGGCACTGGGGCCTCAGCGCGCGCCTTGCGGATGATGCGGTAGGACAACCAGGCGGCTAGTGCCAGAACGGGCCAGCCGAGAATCAGCTTCATGAATCCCAGCCCCGCCACCTCGCCCGCGAGGTAGAGGGGTACGAGCACAACGATCTTGAGGGTGTACTGGCCGACGAAGATCCACGTCGCCAGCGAGTAGGCCCGTCGCTGCTCAGGAACCTTGCGCCAGCCTGACATGTCACCTGTCGCGGCTCCGACCGCGTAGCCGAGTACTGGATGACCGACGACGCACGAGATAGCCAGGACCACCGCGTACGCCCCGCTGATGAAAAGACCCGGAAGGTAGAAGTCCTCGGCCTTGCCGGTGCGGGATGCGAGCCAGGCTGCGAACGCGATCCCCACAAAGCCCGAGAGCACCTGACGCAGCGGCTGGCGTCGCAGAAGGCGCAGGACCGCGATAACAGCCCCCGACGCCACCGCCGCCCAGATGGCCGGGGTTAGCTGGTGGCTATCGACGAGGTAGGCCACGACGAATACCGCGCCGGGCACACTGCTGTCGATAAGCCCCCGCCAGCCGCCGATGGCCTGAGCCATGAGCTGCTCGGTGGTGGCGTCGCCAGGCTTCCCCGAGCCATGGCCTGGGCCCTGAAGTGAGGGTGGGATGGCTAGGTGGTGGGGGTGGCCTTCGCGTGCGGTGTCTTCCGGATTCACGTGATCACTCCACCGCGTTGGGCAACAGTTCGTACCGGGGATTCACCATGGCGCGTTCGCCATCGCGCTGGATGACCCTGCCGTGCACGACGAGGTGACGCCCGGGAGTGATACCAGGGATTCGTCGACGTCCCAAGAAGAGCAATGTGAGCCGGCCCGTGCCGTCGTACAGCTCTGCCTCCACGGCAGGTGCTTTGGCCACCGGGCGGAGCGTCACCGATCGAAGTCTGCCGATCACGGTGGAGGGCTGACCGCCGAGACAGTCTCTGATGTGGGTGGCTCCGTGTGCTGTGGCGTCACTTTCAAGCCGATCAGAGTCAACCTCGGTCTGCGTCTGCGTCCAACGAGAGAGGATCCCGGGACGACGTGAGGAGGTCGGGCTCATGGTTGCAGAGTAGTGCTCGAGGGCGGTCGACAGCGGCCACGGCCTCAACGGCGAGGCGCCGATCACCCTGATCGCGTTTCCGCGGGGCCTCGAGGATGGTGAGAGCTTCACTCTCAGCGAATCTCAGTGATCTCCGGCCCGCGCGCGGGCATCGTCAAGGTGGGGCGGTCCTGATCAGCGGAATCGTCCTGGCCTGTTGGGTTATCGCCCGACAAGTCGGCCCCAGGCGTGCCGGGTTCGGGGACCACCTCCGGCAGACGCAGAGTCAGCGCATCGCCAGGGGCCATAGGGTCGGTTCCGCGCACCACGACAGTGGCGCGGAGGATCGCCTCCAGACCGGCGGCAGCCGCAGTGTCGCGTGAGGCCACACCGCTGAAGACCCCGCGCAAGAACCACCGTGGGCCATCCACCCCGACAAATCGAACCGGTGCCATCACCGACTCTCCGTTGGGCCCGTTTTGCGCCACGCTCGCCCTCAACTCGGGGCCGAAACCACCCTCGACCTGCTCGACCAGGCCTGTGGCGGCAATGCTCGCGCGGATCTGCTCACGGACCTCATCCCAGATGCCCTCAGTGCGCGGGGCAGCAAACACCATGAGCTGAAGAGCGGATTCCCCATCGATCACCGACACAGCGATGATCTTCTGGCTCACCTCGTCGACGTCGAGACGCATCTCCATGCCGTCAACGCCGGGCACGAGTAGTGCTCCCAGATCCAGACGCGGCACGCCATCGTCGGGAGTCTCAGATGCGTCGTAGGGGCCACCTGACCGGTCGTACACGTAGGCCGTGGAGGTCGGTGCCGACTCAGTGACACCGGGGATCTCGACCTCGACCGGATCGATGTCGCTGTGCTCGGCTCGGCGGCGTCGGAACACCGGTACTCCTTCATGATGGTCTGGCGGGGCGCGATCGCCCCAGGTGATGACGCTATCGGCCCGACGACCCGAAGCCACCCTCGGCGCGGTCAGACCCAGGGAGCTGGGCTACCTCGTGCAGTACCGCGTGCTCTACACGCTGGATCACTAGTTGCGCGATCCGGTCGCCACGACGAAGAGTCACGGGGTCGCGCGGGTCGAGATTGATCAGGGATACGGAGATCTCGCCACGGTACCCAGCGTCAATCGTTCCGGGAGCGTTCACCAGGGAGACCCCGTAGCGCACCGCGAGACCCGAGCGAGGGTGGACGAATGCGGCGTACCCCTCCGGCAGCGCGATGGCGATACCCGTGGGCAGCAAGACACGCTCCCCCGGAGCGAGGACAGCATCGACGGTGGTGACGAGGTCGAGACCGGCGTCGCCCGGGTGTGCGTAGCCCGGCAGCTCGAAATCCGGATCGATCCGTTGGATCAGGACATCGACGGCATGAGGAGGGCGAGGGTTCATGGGTTGACCTCAAAATTTGCCAGACTGTTGCGGACAGCGCTGTCGCCACGCGCACGTTCGATGTCTTCGGGGCGGCCATTGTCGATGAAATGCTCAAGGGGCACCTTGATGAACATCGCTTTCGCGGTGATCGCTATGGGGCCGTTGGGCGCATCGAGGCGGCCAATCGCACGGGTGAAGATCTTGCGACCTTTCACGCCAAGGACCTCAGCCTCGATGTGGAGTACCGATCCCACTGGGACGGGCCGACGAAAGTCGGTCTCGAGCCGAGCTGTCACGGCTCGACCACCCACCATCCAGTTCAGACATCCGAGCGCGTCGTCGAATGCGGCCGTGAGCAACCCGCCGTGGGCGAGCCCCGGTGCACCTTGGTGAAGCTCAGTCACCGTGAAGGTACCGCTAAGACTCAAACCTTCCCCTGCCACGAGCCTGAGATAGAGCCCCGACGGGTGCTCATCGCCGCAACAGAAGCACATCGAGTAGTGGCAGGGGATCGACGTGCCGGGTGCGGGTGCTCTAGCACTGCGCGGTGGCAGAACCGCGTCCGCGGGCGGCGTGGTGGGAAGCAGCCCACTGCGCCCGGTGTCGGGGAATTCCGAGGACGTCGTCACGAGCCGCGAGCCTACCGGCCATCGCGCTGCGCCGAGGTCGTGGCAGGCTCAGTTCGTGACCGAGCCGGGAAATGCTGACGAGGGCCTCGACGGCTCCGTCGTTGCCTTCCACGAACGTGTCTACGCCCCCTGGCCCGCCTGGCTTGTGTCCATCGTCCTGACCGGCTCTGTCGCAATCGCCTACGGCTACCCTCTTGGTGCCCGTGTCGGCATCGTCACCTTCGTCGTCGGCCAAGGTCTCGCGACCTGGTGGCTGATCGCGACAGCGCCGTTGGTTGTCGTCGACGATCTCGTCTTCCGGGCCGGACGCGCACGTCTGCCCCTGCGCTACGTCAGCCGCATCGCACCCCTGGACGCGAGTCAGACGCGCGAGGCTCGCGGACCGCTCGCGGACCCCAGGGCCTACTTGTGCACGCGTGGCTGGACCTCCCGATCAGTGCTCGTCGAGGTCGATGATCCGGACGACCCGCACCCGTACTGGCTCATATCCACCCGTCGCGGGCTGGAACTGGCTCCCGTGCTCGCAGCCGCACGTGATAGCGCCAAGGCATGAGCGCGACCAGGGCTCGCGTGGCGCTCGGGCGTGACAGGCTGTCCCGGGACCTACAACGACGAACGGGGCGGCCATGACGATAGAGACGACCGAGCCTGACGGCGATGAGCCCCTCTCCGCCTCGACCGCGAGCAAGATTGTCGCTCCGCTCCTCGCCCTCGGAGCAGCATGGGCGGTGCGCAAGGCGCTCGACGCCGCTTATCTCCGCAGCACCGGATCGACTCCCCCGCAAGCTGCCAACCGTGACGAACCGCTGCGTCGCGTACTGCTCTGGGCGGCCGCCACAGCAGCTGTGCTGGCCGTGGTGAATGTGGCGATCGACCGCATCACCGCACCCCGACCGCCTGAAGGCTAATCAGGGCTGAGGTTCGGGCTGCGTGCCGGCGAGTGCCCTGAGGTCGTCACGCAGCAGTGTTGCGAGCGTGAGAGTTTGCGAGCGGTTGAGCTTTGCGGCGATGAGCGCCCCCACGAGGAACGGCGCGAGAGTTCCCAGATTTCGGGCGAACCGCCCGATCATGCGCCGACGCAGTTGCTGCCGTCCCGCGAGGCCCAGCACGCTGGGAACCGTCCAGGGGCGAAGCGGATCGATCCCGCGGCGGCTTGCCCAGGCGCTGGTGAAGGCCAAGGCCCTGTGAGTGCCTGTTCCGGTGACGTCGAGTCCGTAGACCGCATGGAGCTCGCCCACGAGCTTGATCTCAACGGAAGCGACGGCCAGGGTCTCCACCACGACCTCGAACGGCACCGTGATCAACAGTGGAAGCGCAGCCCATTCGGCCGCCGCCACCACCCCGCCCACCGCGCCGATCCCGGACGTGGCCCGCGCACTGTTGCGCACCAGCGCATCGGCGAGCGCCTCGCCGGTGAGACCACGGTGGTGGGAGATCAGGGTGTCGAGATCGCGAACCGGAATGTGAGGTACGACATCAACCAGGAGATCGGACAGGAAGCGCCCGCTGCCGACCGCCGTAGCCCCGGCTCGACGTGCCCTCGCCGCCACGATCCCCCCGAGCCGTGCGATCTGCCTGGCCCTGTCGGCTGTTCCGAGATCGACGGAGTCCAGCGAGGCCACGAGCGCGGCGACGTCCCGGGCTTCGAGATCACTCCCCACATCGTCCGCCACAGGATCGGTCACCTCGGGCACGGTGTCGATCAGTCGCAGTCGCGGCAGACGGGCTCACCCTTGACTGTCTTCGCGAGCTGGCTGCGGTGGTGCACCAAGAAGCAGCGAGAACAGGTGAACTCGTCGGCCTGTCGGGGCAGAACTCTCACGGTCAAGGACTCGTCCGAGAGATCGGCTCCGGGCAGTTCGAGGTTTTCGGCGGCTTCGACCTCGTCGACGTCGACGCTGGAGCCAGCCTTGTTCGCCCGTTGGGCCTTGAGCTCTTCGAGGGAGTCCTCGGCGAGCTCGTCGTCGGTCTTGCGTGGTGCGTCGTAATCTGTTGCCATGTCGTGTCGTCCTCGTCGTCGCGTGCGGCTGGTGCTGGGGTCAGTGCCGTCGATGTGGTGAGCGTCCCGTGCTGGGCCTCAACGTCGGGTGGTTCCGGTTTCATCCCCGGCCCGGAACCGGTCGACGAGGCGGATTGTGCCTGACTGAGATGTCATTCGCGCGCCGACCCCCCGTACAGCGGCGATCAAAGCATGGTGGGATGGCTCACACCACCCCGTCCGATGGGTCAGCAAAGCATCTCCAGCACACCGGCACACGCATTATTGAGGAGAATTCGTGCCCATCTACGCCCTCGGCGATCTGGTGCCCTCTATCGACCCGACAGCTTTCGTCCATCCAGACGCTGTGATCATCGGGAGCGTCACGATCGGCGCCGAGTCCACCATCTGGCCAACCGCAGTGCTCCGTGGCGATCACGGCACGATCGTGATCGGGGCGAGGACTTCGATCCAAGACGGCACGGTCATCCATTGCACCGCATCAACGCCCACAACCGTCGGCGACGACTGCGTGGTGGGCCACAACGCCCATCTGGAGGGCTGCACCGTGGAGGACGCCTGCCTGATTGGCTCGGGCTCTGTGGTGCTCCACCGCGTGATAGTCCGTCGCGGCGCGCTCGTCGGGGCATCGGCGTTCGTGCCGAACGACACCGAGATTCCGTCTCGCGCCATGGCCCTGGGGGTGCCCTGCCGGATCCGCGAGGACGCTGTGGCCGAAGGCGCCTTCACTGAAGCAGCCCTGAAGTATGTGCGCAATGGTCATTGGTACCGGTCCGAGATGCGTCGAATCGACACCTGACACGACCCCCGTGGTGCGCGCAGTCGCCTGATTCGGGGAGAATGCCGCCGTGAGCATCGACACCTCGGCCGGTCAAAGCCGGAGCCTGCCGCGAGTCGGGGCGATGCGGCTACTCCTGGCGTGGTTCTTCCCGTATGTGAAAGTCCATCGCGCACTCCTTGCCCGCACGATCGTCGCCGGAGTGGTGGCATTGGGCTGCCAAGCGGTGATCCCGCTAATCGTGGATGGGTTGCTCGAGCATGCCGCGTGGGAGACCAGCCTGGTCATCACGCTCGTTGGACTTGTGGTGCTGCAAGTTGTCGCGGGCTTTGATTCCCATCGATCCGCGCACATGAGTTCGATCCTCGGTGCAACCGCGCTGCGCGATGCATTGTTCAGGAAATTGCTCGTCAGCGACGTGGTCCGGCAGTCCGGTATGGCGCGCACCTCGATCGTCTCCCGACACACGTCGGACGTCGACAACGTGGCCGAGGGCTACGAGAAGACCCTCAGCGAGGGCATCCCTGGAGTTCTCAGGGTGGTGATCAGCCTGACTCTGCTGATCGTGATCGAGTGGCACGCAGGTGTCACCATGGTCATCGCATGTCTGCTCTTCTTGGTCCTCCGAAGTTACGTCGGTCGACAGTTGCTCGTCCTCGATCGTGAACGGCTGTCTCGCTACAACCGAGTGGGTGAGCGCGCCGACGAGTCCATCTCTGGCTACAGAATCAACTCGGGCCTGAACATGGGCCCATGGCAGTTCACCAGATTCAAGTTCCAGGTGACTGCCCTTGAGCATGTCACGCACAGGCAGGGCATTCGGGTGATCCAGTTGATCACTGCTGCCCACGCGGCCGGCCTTGCCGGGTTGGCCTTCGTCGTGCTCTTCGCGATCACCGCTGGCGGTGAATCAGCCCACACTGTCGCCGCCGCGATTCTCTATGTGGAGGGCGTCGTACGAGGCCTCGAAACCCTCCCGCCCTGGATCCGGTCAGTCCAACTCGGAGTGGTAAGTCAAATCCGAATCGACCATATCCTCAAAGGGAAGAACAGGATCCAACTGCCCCTAGATCACCCTGAGGCTGACCGATCCGCGGGATTCTCCCTCGTCGAGCTGTCGGCCTCGGTCGGGCCTACGCTGCGCCTTACTTCTGCGTCCGTCGATCTCCCGAGGCATGTGATCATCGGGGTTGTCACACCCACCGGAACCGACCCTGACAGTCTCCTCAG
Organism: Actinomycetota bacterium; assembly: GCA_009697815.1. Lineage (GTDB taxonomy): Bacteria > Actinomycetota > Actinomycetes > S36-B12 > CAIYMF01 > Longivirga. Next base: position 17,826 of record WLRQ01000024.1, on the reverse strand, counting down.
CCTGCTCGCTGGTGACGACAATCCTGAGTCCGGTTCCGTGCTGATCGATGGCGTCGACGCACGCATTCACGAGAACAGCTCATCAATCTATTTCGTTCCCAGCGAATCAGTCGTCTTTAACGCGTCCGTGCTCGACCACCTTCGCTCCGCCAATCCTGACCTCAGCGAGACAACGGGACGGCAGATCCTCGAATCCGTTAGTCTCGGGCACCTCGCGGAACTGCCCGGTGGGCTAGATGAACCACTAGGCCCCATGGGCGCGCGTCTCTCGGTGTGTGAGCGGCAACGACTCCTTCTGTCCGTCGCGCTCGCGGCCAACCCCCGCGTTCTCATGGTCGGCTCGTTGCGCACTCTCGCCGATCCCGAGACGGCGCTGCCGTTGATCACCAGGATGCGCGCCCAAAATTGTGCCTACACCCTGGTCAACGTGAACGACCCTGAGGTTGCCGAGTTCGCCGACACCATCTTGTTCGTCAGCAATAGCGGAACACACCTGGGCACACATCAGGAACTGCTCTCCACCCTTCCGGACTACGCCCGACTTTGGGAGCAGCGGCTCAACATCAGCGGTGTCGACCTCACGGTTCTGGGTATCTCCGAGTCCGACCAAGCGAATCTTCAGACCCGCTTGGTCACCGAGAGATACGCCCCCGGCGACTTCATCTACCGCCAAGGCACCCCCGCCGACCGCATCATCTTCACGATTTCGGGACAGATCGAGATCAGCACCACCGATGCCGACGGAAACGCCCATCGCGTTGCGGTACTCGGCCCAGGGAACCATTGCGGGGACCCGCGACTCGCGGTGGGCGAGAAGCGGTCGGAGAGTGCGGTCGCTATCGACAATTCGGTCGTCCGTTCACTCAGCCGTGAGGCGATCTCGGCCGGAATGATGGGACTTCTCGACCGAACCCCAACTGAACGACGTATCGTCTCCTCGATCCTCAAGGCTGGACCCTCGACGGCCGCCGAGGTTGAGGAGCGCCTCTCCGATGTCCCGGCCGCCCTCGTGGCCTCATCTATCGCGATGCTGCATCGCGACGGTGCGCTGCGCGAGACCGACGGCCGGCTCTCGGTGGTGCAGAAGCGCTCGGTCAAGGCGGGAGCCCGCGCGCTGCTGGACCGTCTCGGGGATCTTTAGCCGGGAACCCGAAGTGCATACGCGCCGATAACGCCCAACTCTGTGCACGGAGGCGCCCGTACCTTAGGCTGTGCCGCAGATCTAGCCATGCGAGCACGACTCAACGGCGCTCCCGATCTCCGCCATCACCACACAACCCAGATGACCCAGACGATCGGAAGCCCATGAGCATCTCAGTCGAGACTCCCAGCGCGCTGGATTCGGCTGCGCCGTCCGCGTCCGCCGCGCCCACGAAGCGCAGGTTCGGCTTCCCGGTCAAGATGCGCTGGAAGTTGCTGGCTTCCTATGCGGCCGCCTTCACGGTCGTCTTCGCCTTCATCGCCGTGTGGGTGGTGCAGTACACCACGACGGCTGCGCAGGATCGTCTTGTCGAGAACCTCGCCTCGATGTCCGCCGGCGCCAGCAAGTCGATGGACGCAGCCACGTTCGATGCCCTCGTCAGAACCGTGGATGCAGTTCCTGACGCCTCAAACGCTTACGGGCTCGGCTATCCCACGAGCCCGCTGTATCGCACATCGTCGAGAGATCTGCTCCGCGTGATGCAGATCGATGACCAGGCGCAGGCTTACAGCTACGCGCGCGACGACAAGGATGGGAAGCTTTACTTCCAGGCCTCGGCCGGCTTCTTGCTCGACCCTCAGACTGGCGTGACTTTCAAGGTTCCCTTGGACAAGGTGGTCGACCCCGCCACCTACGAGTTGATGAGCCAAGGGCTCACCAAGACCACCGCTCAGCCTGCGTATTCCGACCCGTACGGATCGTGGATCTCCTCCTACAGCCCGATCCTGGACGCGAACGGCAAGACAGTGGGGGCTATCGGCCTCGACTACCCACTGACCTACGTCGACCAGGTTCGCAGTGATGTCCTGCGTCAGGTGTACCCGATCCTGGGTATCAGCTACGTGGTGCTGCTCCTGCTCGTGCTCTTCCTGTCAACCTCTCTCGTGCGACCGCTGAGACGCCTCACCGTTGCCGCAGGCCGGGTCGCTGAGGGTGAGTACGACCTGGATCTCGGTACCGAGAACGCTCCGAGATTCCCGGACGAGATGAACACACTGGCAGCGTCCTTCCACCTCATGGCCGCCAAGGTGGCTGCTCGTGAGCGGACCCTGACCACTGAGGTCCAGCGACTGAAGGTTGAGATCGACCAGACTCGCCGCGCTGACGCCGTGAAACAGATCACAGAGTCGGACAGCTTCGCTGACCTCGCCGCCAAAGCCGCCGAGATGCGACGGCGAGCGCGCGAGGGGTAGGACACGTGACGTCTCTCGACATTCGCGAGCAGTTCACGATCGCGACAGGCTTGCGGATCACGGAGGTCTTCTCCCCCGGGCAGAGCATGTCGGCTCTGCGGGCCCTGCAGAACTCGCTGCTGCGTCATTTCCCTCAGCATGCGCATGTCCTTCCCGAACTCGACGCGGCCTGGCGGGAGGGGTCACACGATCCCGAGGTGATCGTTCACGCCTGGCTCCTGGAAAACGAGGTCGAGAATGCCTGCGGTTTTCTGATCTTTCACACCAACCTGCGGCGAGCGATGATGCTCCAACACTTTGTGGCGATGGACAAGGCCATGCGCTCGGGCCTTCCCTTCAACTGGATGCACAGCCTCTTCGACGCCGCTCTTGCGGTCAGCGAACGTGAGGCGGCAGTCGCTGGAGTCCGGCTGCTGGGGAGCATGGGCGAGAACGATGCTCAACACATGGCTGGATGGAGACGGATTGGCTATCGCTTGCTCGACGTCGACTATCACGAGCCTGAACATGGAAAGCACTGGGCCGACTACGAGGAACTCACCTACCTGACCCCCGCCCCGATGGTGCGGTTGACGGAATATGGGTCGGCCGTTCCCCTGCGAGACGTAGCGACGGCAGCGGTAAGCGCCTACCTGCTTGATCACTATCTCCTCGAGCCCGACAACCCCACCGTGACACGCACACTTGAATTAGCGCGAGGGCTCCCGGATTAGCAGTCACGCCTTGAGCGACACTGCCGCCTGCCACTCTTGCGGTAGGCCGCTCGTCGCGCGTGGGTTCTAATCGCCGAAATCGAGCGTGCGGTTCTGCTTGCGCCGACGGAGGCGCCAGTTCAGGAGACTCTGCTCCCACCCACGCCGTACCGCGATCCCGAGGGGGATGGCGACCGCAGCCATCAGCACGGCCAAAGCCGGAATGAGGGCATACCAGCCGAACCACAGCCCGAGTAGTGCAAAGAACCCCGACAGGATGAGGCCGAGCGCGTTGGGGCCTAGATCGACGATGAACGAGACGCGCGCTCTGCGCTCATCGGGCACGAGCGCTAGCGCAGCCCTCCGCGCATTCTGATCGATGCTCCAGCGAGGGATATTCCAGAACGAGACTCCGGCGACAAGCAGGGCCACGGAACCCCACGCCGTACCCAGCATCAGCAGGATTCCTGCGGCTACCGCGAAGATCGGAAGAAGAAGAAGAACGCCAGGGATCCCGATGCGGTCCTGTAGCCGCTCTGCGACGAATGCCTGGACCGCCCAACAAATAAGGAAGGTCACCACGGCCACGCTTCCGAGGAGAGTCTGAAGCCCAGCCGCGTCCTGATCCATAATTCGGCCTAGACCTCCCACATAGGAGATGTAGGCCGTCATGCCCGCTGCGAAGGTCAGCACCGAACACGCCAGCAAAGCGCGCCACACGCGGACACCGTTGATGAACTCAATCGCCCCAGCGAAGGATTCCTTCAGGTTCTCCGATCGCACGAGCCCAGTCGCAGCCGCCGTGCCGCGGAGAACGCGAGGCAGCACCAGCCCGACGACCACGCAGACGATGGGGTTAGCAGCAAGTAGGAGCGGCAAAGGTAGATGCAGGGTGGTGAACAACGCGGGAGCGATGGCGGACGCTCCGAGTCCCGCCACCTGACCGATATAGGTCATCGACACGATCCAGCCGAAGATCTTGCGCCCCTCAGCAACGTTGAACTCATCGCCCACCAGACTCCACAGGAGCAGCGGGAGCAGGAAGTTGAGCTGGTCGCCGAGGATCAAGCAGAGCGCTGTCGCCGCAATCGGCACGATCGAGCCCGCGATGCAGGCGAGGGCGACGGCGAACACGGCGGCATAGCCGAAGGTCACGATGCGCAGGAGCGGCAGGCGCGCCGTCTGGTCGATGAACCTGAACTGCAGGAATGCAGCGGCCAGGAGCCCAAGTCCTCCCAAGGGGTAGACCACAATCAACGACTGAGGACCTGCGATGGCGATGAGCTGGCTCGAGGCAACGATCTCGGTCAGGAACCCAGCAAACGCAACGGCCGCGAGGGCGATAGCCATGGGCACGGCGCGGCGCCGCAAGGACGGGCCCCCCATATCAGCACGCAGTTCACCGCGGGCCCGCTTGTGGGCGGAGGATCCCCCCAGACCCTCACCCGGCGAGTCAGCCACAGCCGCCCGAGCCGACACCGGCTCAGTTTCGCCCGCAGCGACCTTGGCCTTGCGGGTCGCGAGGAAGTCCCAGGCATCAGGTTCAACTGACGGGGTCGCGGGTTTGGGTGCGGCAGATGCGGGCAAGGTATCTGCAGGCGTTGTCGCGTCACGAGAAACCGGCTCGGTCGAGGGAGCGTCAGACGCTTGCACCTCGGTGGCAGCCGAATCCGGGGACGGGGACTTCGCCTTGCGGGGCGTGAGGAAGTCCCAGGAGTCGTCGCCGTTCGTGTCGTCCGCCATGACTACTGGGTGACTCGTGCAGCGATCCGCCGGATCTGCTTGGACCATTCATGGTCGGGGCTGGTGAGGGAGAACAGCCCGGCCGAGGCGTTCTGCACGACCTCTTCCGACAGTGGCAGCACGCCCGCAGTTTCCGCCGAGTAGGCAGCCTGCATCTGGGACTCAAGGTCGGGCACATCGGTGGTGACCGGAACCTTGTTGACCACCAAGAATAGTTCGGGAACCCCGAGCTTGCGGGCCACGTCGACAGTGACCGCCGTGCCCTGGAAGTCCTGACGATCCGGACGAAGGATCAGCAGCAAGATGTCGCTGATGGTGATCGAGAGAAGGGTCTCCTCGTTGAGACCGGGGTGGGTGTCGATCAACAGGTAGTCGAGCTGAAGATCCCTGGCCAAGTCACGGAAGCCGTCGTTGAGCGTGCCGACGTCGTAGCCCTCGCGCAGCACGCGTGCGATATCGCCTGCCTTCATGCTCGAGGGCACCAAGTACAAAGCGCCACCCTCAGCGACCGGAGTGCTCTGGGCGATCAGCGAGGTGACGTCGTGGGCAGCATCCTTGATCGGGATTTTGCCCCAGAGGAAGTCGTTGAGGGTGTTGTCGAGGTCATCCGCGAACCCAAAGAGCACGTGGATACCGGGGCTCTGGATATCGGTGTCGATGACCGCCACGCGGGCCCCCGAGGCGGCAAGATGTCCCGCGACGTTCGAGGTGGTGTTGCTCTTGCCCGTGCCACCACGGAAGGAGTGGATGGAGATGACGGTGGTCATGTGGAGCTCCTCGACGAATCGATCAGTGGTGGCGTGGTGCCCGACGCGTGTGGTCCTGTTCGCGACGAGCGTGCGGGGTGCGACTACTGCGTGACGTGATGGGCGATGCGACGGAACTGCTCGGACCAGGCGTGATCAGGGTGAACGAGCGAGAACAGGCCTCCCGAGGCGTTGTCGACGACCTGCTTGGAAAATGGCAGGATCGCCGCGGTTTCGGAGCCGTAGGCGGCCGTCATCTGCTCGCGGAGGTCGTCGACATCGATATTCGTGGGAACCATGTTCACGACGAGGAACAACTCGGGAACCCCGAGCTTGCGGGCCACGTCGACCGTGACCGCAGTGCCCTGGAAGTCCTGTCGGTCCGGACGCAGGATCAGCAGAAGCACGTCGCTGATGGTGATCGAGAGGAGGGTCTCTTCATTCAACCCCGGGTGGGTGTCGATGAGGAGGTAGTCGAGCTGGAGATCCTTGGCCAAGTCGCGGAAGCCGTCGTTGAGGGTGCCGACGTCGTAGCCCTCACGCAGCACTCGCGCGATATCGCCGGCCTTCATGCTGGACGGCACCAGGAACAAAGCACCGCCCTCGGCGATCGTCGATGTTGCGGCGATCTTGCTGGTGACATCGTGGGCCGCATCCTTGATCGGGAGCTTGCCCCAGAGGTAGTCATTCAGCGTGTTGTCGAGATCGTCGGCGAACCCGAAGAGCACGTGGATACCAGGGCTCTGGATATCGGTGTCGACCACTGCCACCCGGGCGCCCGATGCGGCGAGCTGGCCCGCCAGATTCGCGGTGGTGTTGCTCTTGCCCGTGCCACCACGGAACGAGTGCACTGAGATGACGGTGGTCACGAAGGACTCCTCGGGAAGTTCGGCACCGCAAGCGGTCCTGGCACAGGGTAGTGGGCCCAGGATACGTATGCACACACCCGGGTCATCCATCCGACACCCCAGTGGGGTGCGCACCCCGATGGATGGTGGGACGACGCTATCCCAGATCGGTGTCGGCGTTCAGTGAGGCGAGCAGATCATGGAGCGCGCCGAACAGTGACACTCCGCTCGCGATGATCAGATCTTCGCCTGCCGGCGCCCCGCGCAGACCTTCGACCCTCGCCCCGGCCTCACGTGCGATGAGCCCGCCAGCCGCGAGGTCCCAGGCCCGCGGCCCGCGCTCGTAGTAGGCGTCGACACGTCCGGCCGCAAGTGAGCACAAGTCGACACTGCAGGCCCCCCCTCGACGGATATCGCGCACCCGTGGGATGACCGCTGCGGCCACACGCCCCTGGGCCGTCCGACGTTCGACGCGGTAGCCGAAGCCGGTGGCCACGAGAGCAGACTCGAGAGCGACCGGATCGTTGACCGCCAACCTGCGCACCCCTCCGGGCTCGTGCAGGTGGGCGCCCCGCCCCAGCACGGCCACGTAGGTCTCGGACAGCGCTGGCGCGGCGACGACGCCCACGACCGCGACCCCGTCGATCTCGGCGGCGACGGACACGGCCCACGACGGTAGCCCGTAGAGGTAGTTGACCGTTCCGTCGATCGGATCGAGGACCCAACGGATTCCCGTCTCGCCAACGTGGTCGGCGCCTTCTTCACCCAAGATGCCGTCATCCGGCCGCGCGGTGAGGATGCGATCGACGAGGAGGGCCTCTGTCCGTCGGTCCATCTCGGTGACGATGTCGGTGGCGCTTGACTTCGTCTGGGCCACAGCCACGCCATCGCGACGTCCCTCGAGCGCAAACGCCGCAGCCTCCCGTGCGGCCGCGACCGCAACGTCGTGGAGCTCGTCGAGCAGGAGGGCGCCGTAATGAAGGGTCACCCCACGATCCTGTCGCACGATGACCCCCGATGCGCCCGATGGGGCCTCGGCGGGCAGACCCAATCACGCGGGGAGCGGTCGGGGATCAGTCGAGGCCACACAGTGCGGTCTTTGCGCCCCGAGGGTTGGCGCAACAGCCCACTGGGCATACCTCATGTGAAGGACCTAGTGCAGACAGAGCCCGAGAGGGCCTCGCCCCGAGTCGTTCCAGCACGAGTTCGCGCACCATCGCCACGAACCGAGAGTCAGTTCCGACGGTGGCCGCCCGCGTCGCAGGGAGTCCGATCTCGCGAGCGTGGTCGAGCGCAACCGTGTCGAGATCCCAGACGACTTCCATGTGGTCGCTAACAAAACCGATGGGCACGATCACCACCCCCGGCACTCCGACGCGTCGCAGTTCGTCGAGGTGGTCGCTGATATCGGGCTCAAGCCAGGGCATCGAGGGCGGTCCTGAGCGTGACTGGTAGACGAGGTCCCATTCGGCCTCCACCGCAGTGCTCGCTGCGACGGCAGCGGCAATGAGCCCCGCTGCGGCCTGGTGTTGTGCCACGTACGCACCTCCCTCCGGGCCGCTCGACTCCGCGCTCGTGGTCGGGATCGAATGTGTCGTGAACACGAGTCGGGGAGAGGAAACGCCCACCTTGGCCACCGCGTCGAGTACAGCGTCGACCATCGGCTCGACGAACCCGGGGTGATCGAAGTAGTGGCGCAACTTCTCGAGCCGAGGCGCCGGACCCTGACCGTCGGCCTCCACCTCGGCCACCGCGTCAGCGAGGTTCTCGCGGTATTGACGGCAGCCTGAGTACGACGAATAGGCACTTGTGACAAAACAGATCGCATTCGAGATGCCATCGGCGCGCATCTCGCGCAGCGCATCAGTGAGATACGGCCCCCAGTTGCGGTTGCCCCAGTAGACCGGAAGGTCGAGGCCGGCCCCTCCGATGTCAGTGCGAAGGGCGTCCAGCAGCGCCCGATTCTGGCTGTTGATCGGCGAGATCCCGCCGAACGCCGAGTAGTGGGCTCCCACCTCCACCAGTCGCTCACGAGGGATTCCACGGCCCCGCGTGACGTTCTCCAGGAACGGCACGACGTCATCGGGACCCTCCGGCCCACCGAACGAGACGAGAAGTAATGCGTCAAAAGACCCTCGAGGGCCGGTCACGGTCACGGGTGAATACTCCCAAGGGATTCGGCCGGACGCACCTGGGGTCGGTACCGTCATGAGGTGCTCTCTCCCTATAGGGACGTCCTGCGCGTGCCAGGCGCCTTCGCGATGTCGAACGCGGCGCTTCTGGCACGCCTGCCCATGTCGATGCTCGGACTGGGCGAGGTCCTGCTCGTGTCGTCGCAGACGGGCAGTTACGCCCTAGCCGGAGCGCTATCGGCGACAGGTGCCCTCGCGAACGCAGTATTCGGGCCCATGTTCGGTCGGGCTGTCGACCGATTCGGTCAACGAAAGACGCTTCCTCTGCTCGTCGCGGGCCATGTGTTCGGACTGATCGCATTCATCAGCCTCGTCCAACTGGGTGCACCTTCATGGTCGCTGTTCGCGGCCGTGATCTTCTCTGGTGGCCTGTTCCCGAACGTCGGTGCGATGGTCCGCGCTCGCTGGGCCTTCCTGCTGGCGGGCGAGCCGCCCGCCCTGCGCACGGCCTTTGCCTACGAGTCGGTGATCGATGAGTTCATCTACGTCGCCGGTCCCCCACTGGCGACCGTGCTAGCGGTATCGGTCGTCGACTTCGGCGCTCTTGCTGCCGTCGCCATCTTGCTCATCGTGGGATCAGCACTGTTCGTGCGTCTTCCCCAGACCGAACCCCCGGCGGGCGGTGACACTCATCGCGGCGCCGGCTCGGCGGTGTGGTTCCCCGGGGTGCTTTCGGTGACCATCGCCTTCGTTTTTCTCGGCGGACTGTTCGGGTCGTTCGAGGTCGTCACGGTCGCCTTCGCCGACGAGCGCGGGGTCCGGGGCTGGACCGGGCTCCTCCTCGGCCTCTACGCCCTGTCCTCCGGGCTGGCAGGAGTGATTCTGGGATCTGCTCGGATGCGGGTCCCACTCCATCGCCAATTCCTTGTCGCCTCGGGGCTTCTCGCACTTTCGACCATTGCGTTCCCACTCATCGGGAACCCGTGGTGGCTCGGTGTTCAATGTCTTGTCGCAGGACTGGTGGTCTCCCCCGTCCTGATCAATGGTTACGCCCTGATCGAGCGGCTCGTCCCGAACGCCCGCATGACCGAGGGGCTCGTCTGGACGAACACCGGTCTCGGCCTCGGAATGGCCGTCTCAGCCGCGCTCGCAGGTTTCGTGATCGACCGGTCGGGGGCATCGACGGCCTATTGGATCGCCTTCGGATCAGCGCTCTTGACCTTCGTGACGGTCCTCGTCTCGTTCCCGGCGCTCAACCGCGCATGGGCTGCCGCTCACGCCTGAGGCCCTCATACCCACGTCGCCCGAAACCTCGATGCCGACACCCGTTCCCGTGACTTGCTGCGCGACGGCACCAACACGCCGCTTACCGCGTGGCGGTACTCGACCCGGACGCGACCGGGGACGACACTGGGACGCGTCGTCCGCCTCACCCGGGCGTACGCGTGACTACCGGAGGAGGACCGATGCGCGAGTTGTCCTTTGTGGGCCTATCCGACGACGGGGCCTCCCTCGTACTCAGCACCACGGACGGTGCCCAGTACCTACTACCTCATGACGACAGGCTCGAGGCCGCCCTGCGCCGAGACCGTGGTCGCGTTGGCCAAGTGGCGATCACCCTGGACGGCGCCACCCCTCGCGATATCCAGCAACGGGTCCGGCACGGCCAGGACCCCGACGACATCGCGGCCAGTTCAGGGCTCAGCATCGAGCGCGTGTTGCGATTCGCCGGGCCCGTGATTGCCGAGCGACAGCACATCGCGCAGCAGGCTATCGAGGTCGAGATTCGCCTCGGGGGCGAGTACCGCAGCGTGCACGACACGGTCCTCGATGCCCTCGAGGGCGGCGGTGTCGATGTCGGACTACTCGAATGGGACGCATGGCGCCGCGAGGACGGCCGGTGGTCCCTGCTCGCGTCATGGGAGCCCCTGACCATCGCTGAGATCGGAGCGAGCAGCGCGTTGTGGGTCTTCGACGCTGCTCGCCGCACCGTTGTCGCGGACGACCTTGCGAGCGCCTGGGTCTTCGGCGACCGGCCCACCGTCGAGGTGGCTCGCCCCGGCTCCCGCCCATTCCTCGTCGGACTTGCCAGCACTGACCAACTCGACACTCCGAGCTGGAGTGAGGACATCGACGATCCCGACGCAGCCTTCACCGCGATCGTCGAGCGCGACTCCGGGGCCAACCTCGTCGAGGTCGTTGAACGAGTCCCCCTCGCCTCCGTCGACCGACCGCCCGTGGAACCTGAGCCCGACTCGTTCGTCGATGCCCTCGGCACTGAGCCCGAGGATCCCCCAGCGATGCCACAGCCCCCTCGCACTTCGCGGCGCGCCCGTCGCAAGTCGGTCCGTGAGACACCCGTGCGGGCAGCCGGTGACGTGGAGAAGGGCGAGAAGCCTCGCGCCACAGTGCCTAGCTGGGACGAGATCCTCTTCGGAAGCCGCAACCCGGACGTCTGACACCGCTGGCGGTCAGACCACGACATCGCGTCCGAGCCAGGGAACTCGACCCGGGGTTAGCGCGTTCGCGTCGCCGTGGCCTGCGACAGTGCCCCGGCGAAAGTGAGGGTCTGTGCGACGACCTCGGCGCCATCGGCCGCTTCAGACACCCTCAGCGCCAGATCGTCGTTGGAGGCGGTTCCGGTGTAACCGTGATCGGCGTCGCACTCGGGGTCGCCACACGAGGCCGACTCGAGTTCGATGCGGCTGACCGCGCCCCAACCGATCGTCAGGACGACCTCGCGTACGGGTGTGCCCCGCCGGTACTTCGCGGCGTCAGCTGCCACTCGGGTGACCACCACAGAATCGATCCGCTCCAGACGCACCGCCTCAGTCGAGGCTGTCGCGTAGGCGGTTGTGGAGGTGTCGTCCGCCGCATGTTCGTCCGTGTGCCCAACGATCAGCCTGGTGGGCGTCAGCGCGAGCACGGTCACGTGACGGCGCAACTCGTCGTGGTCGAACGTGGCTTCGTGGTGCACGACGTAGGAGAGCACCGGCTCGCCGGCAAGTGAGGTGTCGAGGGTGTCGCTCACGAGGTCGGGGTAGTAGCCGCTTCGCTCGATGTCGGCGCGCAGACGCGGGGCGAGAGTGCCGGCGGTGTCACTGGTCATGAGTGCATCCTCCCACCTCACCGCAGGGAAACGACCCGGTAGTCAGGTACCGAGCCGCCGCGCACGTGAGTCAGTCCGCGCGGCGGGGTGTCGCAGCACCGCGCGGGCACCCAGAACAACGAGACCGGAAGCCGAGACGACCACCGGTTCGAGTACGAGGTCACCGACCTCGGGCAGGTCGTCAGCGAGCAGCCCAACGCGCAGCACTAAGTTCTCCAGAGCATCGCGATCCGCCGTGGTAGACCCACCCACACCGTCCAGGACCGGCGAGGCACCAGGTGCAGCCACAAGGTCACGGGCGTCTGCGTCGGTCAGCGGTGGGATGCGATAGCCGCGATCGCCGAGAAGCTCGGGCACCACACCCGAGAGCCCGAATGAAACCACCGGGCCGAACAAGGCGTCCTCGACCGAGCCGACCACACAGGCGACACCCGGCGGGGCCATTCCCTGCACCACGAGGTTGGCGGCTGCGTCCGGGTCTAGCGATGCGGCCATCGAGGCATACGCGTTGCGCACCGCTGATTGATTGTCGAGGTTGAGCCTGAGCCCACCCAGATCGGTGCGGGAGGCGAAGCGGATGTCGAGAGTCTTGAGCACCACCGGGTAGCCCACCGTCTCGGAGGCAGCGACAGCCTCGTCCTCACTCGCGACGGGGCTACCCGGCCAGACCTCGATTCCATAGGCCGCGAGTATCCGGCTGAGTTGGTCAGCCGGGTCCTGGGCCCGGAGCTCGACCCCGTCCTCTCCCTGGGCATCCCTTTCCGCGTGACCCACGTCCGAGGACCCGAGCACCTCAAGGACAACCGCGGCGGCCTCCTCACGCCGCAGGTCAGCGAAATCGGGAATCTCCCCCAATGGGCGCGCGCGCCATTGCGCATACCGGGTGACCCGGCTCAGAGCCATGACTGCCTCTTCGACCGTTCCGTAGAACGGAACCGACCCCGGGGCCGGATCGACCGATCCGGGCTGTGGTGCGATCAGGCCACTCTCGTCGCGTGCTGCGACGAGGACGGCCACCACCGGCTTGGTCGCGCCCGTCGCGGCGGCCGAGATCGCGCGTTCCCATGGCTGCCCGGGCACTCCCAGCATGGGTACATGCGTGATCACGAGGGAGTCGACGTGATCATCACCGAGCACCTCCCTGATCGACCGGGCGAACGTGTCGACGTCACAATCTTGCCTGAGCGTGACCGGCGCGCCCACGACGCTCAATCCCGACGACTCACACGCATCGGTTGTCAGCACCGCGAGGGCATCGGAGTTTCCGACCACCGCCACCCGACTCCCTTGTGGCAGAGGCTGAAAGGCCAGGAGCCCCGCCACATCGAATAGCTGACCCAGCGAGTCGGTCTCGATCACGCCTGCCTGGGCGAAGATCGAGTCGACGGCAGCCACCGGCAACGTCGTTCGCCTAACGCTGTGCCCCAGGGGGTAAGACTGCGTCGAGCGCCCAGTCCTCATCGCCACGACGGGCTTGCTGCGTGAGAGGCGACGGGCGATCCGAGTGAACTTCCGAGGATTGCCCAGGCTCTCGAGGTAGAGCAGCACCACGTCGGTGCTGGTGTCGTCCTCCCAAAACTGCAGGAGGTCATTGCCTGAGATGTCGGCCCGGTTTCCCGCAGAGACGAACGTCGAGACACCCAGCCCCCGGCGATGTGCACGGGCCAGAATCGTGCCGCCAAGAGCGCCGCTCTGGCAGAAGAAGCCAATCGGCGCCCGGCGCGGCATCGACGGCGCGAGGGATGCGTTCAGCTGAACGAGCGGATCGGTGTTGACGATGCCGAGCGCATTGGGCCCAATGACGCGCATGCCGTTGCCCCGCGCCCGTCGCACCAGAGCCCGTTGCCGCGCCAGCCCTTCTGGCCCGGACTCGGCGAACCCGCTCGACACCACGAGGAGCCCGGCGACACCAATGGCTGCGCAGTCGTCGACTACCCCCGAGACCTCCTCGACCGGCACCGCGACAACCGCGAGATCCACGCTCTCTGCGATGTCACGCACACGTGCGTAGGTCGGCACCCCCAGCACGGTCGCCCCCTGTGCCGCAGCCACACGGTTGACCACGTAGATCCGCCCGGTGAACCCAGAGTCCATGAGGTGGCGCAACATCTGGTGACCGAGCGACGCCGTGTCGCGACCCGCGCCGACGATCACGACCGACTTCGGTGCCACGAGTGCCGCGACGCTGCGCGCCTCGGCACGGTGCTCGCGCGCCACGCGCACCCTCTCCGAGGAATGCGAGGGCGCGATATCGAAAGAGAGCACCACGACACCGTCCTCGATCCGGTGCGAGGGATGATAGCCAGCCTCTTCGAATGTGGCGAGCATGCGCCTATTCGATGGGAGCACTTCGGCAACGAATCTCCGGACGTCGCGCTCGCGCGCCGCAGCCGCGAGATGTTCGAGGAGTACCGATCCCAAACCCCGACCCTGATGGTCATCGCGCACGACGAAGGCCACCTCGGCGTCGGTCTCGTCGAGTCGGTCATAGCGCGCCACCCCCACAAGTTCGCCGCCCACAGTCGCGACGAGTGCGACCCGATCCACGTGATCGACCTGGGAGAACCGGTCGACGTCACGCTGGGAGAGTTCGGGGTAGGGGGCGAAGAACCGGAAATAGACGGTCTGGTCCGATAGTGACCTGTGGAAACTCGCGAGCGCCTCGCCGTCGTTCGCCGTGATCGGACGGATCCTGACAGTCCTGCCGTCACGCAGGACGACGTCGGCCTCCCAGTGCGCGGGTGCCGACGCGGGAGGAGCCGTCGCGTCGCTCACATGCTCAACGTAGCGCGCCTCCACCGCTCACGGGGTATCTGCTCCGGATCAGCACCTCCGTGGCCCCGCACCCGACACGGGCAAGCCCCGACGCCCATCCCTCACAGCGCCTCATCGCGGTGGCAGAGTGGGCTCATGACCTCGTGCACGCGGGCCCTCGCCTCGCGTGGACGCGGGTCCTACCTGCAGCCCGCACGTGCTGCACACAGCCCGACGACCCCGGCCCGCGCCCGGATCGCCACCACCCAGGAGCGGTAGAACCCGAATGGCCCGCAGCACCACGACCCCTCCCCCGCCCGTACCGGAGCGCATCGTCGACATCGACGTCGGCGACGAGATGCGCGGGTCATTCCTCGAGTACGCGTACTCCGTTATCTACTCTCGCGCGCTGCCCGATGCGCGTGACGGCCTTAAGCCGGTGCAGCGGCGCATCCTGTTCCAAATGGCCGAGATGGGGCTGCGACCCGAACGCGCCCACGTCAAGAGTGCCCGCGTCGTCGGTGATGTCATGGGCAAACTCCACCCCCACGGTGATGGCGCGATCTATGACGCCCTCGTGCGCATGGCCCAGCCCTTCTCCCTGCGGTTGCCCCTCGTCGACGGTCACGGCAACTTCGGCTCACTCGATGACGGTCCGGCCGCGATGCGCTACACCGAGTGCCGCCTCGCCACCAGCGCCACGTTGATGACCACGTCCCTTGATGAGGATGTCGTCGACTTCTCCGCCAACTACGACGGCCGCGAACACGAGCCGGTCGTGCTGCCCGCGGCCATTCCCAACCTGCTGGTCAATGGAGCCGCCGGTATCGCCGTGGGCATGGCCACCAACATCGCCCCCCACAATCTGATCGAGGTGATAGCGGCCGCCCGTCACCTCCTTGCCAATCCGCGAGCCAGTCTCGATGACCTCATGGGGTTCATCCCCGGGCCGGACCTCCCCGGGGGGGGACGGATCATCGGCCTCGAGGGCATCCGCGAGGCCTACGAAACAGGGCGCGGCTCCTTCCGTATCCGAGCCACAGCCCATATTGAAAGCGTGAGCCCGCGCCGTCAGGGCATCGTGGTCACCGAGCTGCCGTTCAACGTGGGCCCTGAGAAGGTCATAGCCAAGATCAAAGAGGCCGTCGATTCCAAGAAGCTCACGGGGATCGCCGATGTCACCGACCTCACCGACATGGAGTCCGGGCTCCGGCTCGTCATCGAGATCAAGAACGGGTTCCACCCCGAAGCAGTCCTCGACCAGCTCTACGCCCTCACGCCAATGGAGGACTCCTTCGGCATCAATGCGGTTGCCCTAGTCGAGGGCCAGCCCCGCACCATGGGCCTGCGCGCCATGCTCGAGGTGTTCGTCGCTCACCGACTCGAGGTCGTGAGGCGTCGCTCGGCCTACCGCCGCCGCAAGGCCGAAGAGCGGCTCCACCTCGTCGCAGGCCTGCTGATCGCGATCCTCGACATCGATGAGGTGATCGCCCTCATCCGCTCCTCAGAGGACTCCGCGGACGCGAAGTCACGATTGACCTCGGTATTTGACCTGTCCGAGATCCAGGCGTCCTACATCCTCGAGATGCCCCTACGGCGACTCACGAAGGTGAGCCGTCTCGAACTCGAGACCGAACGCGACGAGCTCCAGGCCCGCATCGCCGAACTCTCCGGGATCCTCGACGACGACAAGCGGCTGCGCAAGGTCGTGGGCGATGAGCTCATCGCGGTTGCGAAGGATCATGGAACCCCACGTCGCACCGTGCTGTTGGAGGCTGCGGGCTCCCCCACGCGCACCGCCGTACCACTCGAGGTGGCCGACGACCCGTGTGTGGTGCTGCTCTCGAGCACCGGCCTGCTGGCCCGCACCGGGGATGACAAGGACCTCCCTGTCGATGGTGAACGGGGCGCTCACGACGTCATCGTGTCGGCGGTCCGAGGTTCGGCACGCGGGCAGATCGGGCTCGTCACAAGTGCCGGTCGGGTCCTGCGTGTGCCCGTACTCGAACTGCCCACCCTGCCCCCGACACATGGCGCACCCTCACTTGCCGGCGGTGTCCCGCTCGCTGCCCTCGTCGAACTGGAGAAGGGTGAGAGGCCCGTCGGGCTCTGCTCCCTCGGGCTCGATGGTCCCGGGCTCGCCCTCGGCACGGCGCAGGGCACGGTCAAACGCGTTCAACCCGATGTTCCCGCCGCCGCGGACAACTGGTCGGTCATCCGCCTCGACGACGGCGATCAGGTCGTGGGTGCCGTCGAACTCACGACCGGCGACGAGACCCTGGTGTTCGTCACCACGGATGCCCAACTCCTCCACTTCCCCGCAGCCTCGGTGCGACCACAGGGACGACCTGCCGGGGGTATGGCCGGGATCCGAGTCACTGACGGACACCGCGTCGCCTTCTTCGGCGCGATCGACCCTCGTCGAGACTGCGTGGTCGTCACGGCCGCCGGCACAAGTGGCGCACTCCCCGGCACCTCCGGCGCCACCGTGAAGGTGACGCCATTCTCCGAATACCCGGCCAAGGGCCGAGCCACCGGGGGCGTGCGCGCACAACGATTCCTCAAGGGCGAAGACACCCTTCTCGTGGCCTGGGTGGGCCCAGCGCCAGCCCGGGCCGCCACCCCACAAGGCGCCCCAGCCCCCCTGCCCCCTCTCGACCCCAGGCGTGATGGTTCTGGCCTGCCCACATCGAAGCCCATTGCCGCAGTAGGTGGGCCGCTGACCCCGGGCGGTCCACGTCCCCAGACGCTCACATGAGCGACGCCGAGGATCGCTGCTCGATGCGCTCGGCCGAGATTGACGAACCGATCGAAGGGTCCGCACCGCGGGCGCGCGCATGGTTGGTACTCGAACAGCCTGGCCCCTATGGTTTCTCGGCACTCGCGACCTCACACCTCCCCGACCCCGTGAAGTCCGCGCTGGCCGAGACCTCCACCACCAGCGGCACCACCATCCTGCTTTCTCGGGCAGCCGGCCATCACGCCGACGATCGCGTTCGGGCCGACCGTGATCCACGTCAGCGCCGCTTCTGGTTCGCACACACCGCACCTGGCGGCGTGAAGATGCGCAGCGGAGTGATCGACGACGACGACTTGCTGCGCCCCGACCTCGACGACGTACTCACAGCGGCCTCCCGCGGCGAACTTCCACCGTGGGGCTCTCGCGACGACGACCCACTCCTGCTGGTGTGCACCAATGGGCGACGCGATATCTGCTGTGCCGTCAATGGACGCCCGATCGTCGAGGCCCTCGTCGCCGATTCCTCCGTTAGCTCACGCGTCCTCGAGGTCAGCCACCTCGGGGGTCATCGATTCGCACCCACTGCCGTGTTGCTCCCGACAGGCCATGCCTTCGGACGTCTCACGGCCGATGCCGCACGCGAGGTCCTCGGCCGTGCCCGTGAGGGC